>CAYHAX010000325.1:0-3986 GCA_964354695.1 uncultured Dehalococcoidia bacterium | reverse complement strand
AAGTCCAGCCCCCGCAGCTACAAAAGCTACTGTGGTCGAGATGTTGAAGGTGCTTTTGCCATCGCCGCCGGTGCCGCAGGTGTCCACCAACTGATTTCGCTTCGGCTTAACCGCGATGGCGCTTTCTCGCATAGCCTGAGCGAAGCCGGCTATCTCATCAGTGGTCTCACCCTTCATCCTCAAGGCGGTGAGGAAAGCTCCAATCTGGGCGGGTGTAGCCTGCCCCTGCATAATCTCTTTCATCACATCTCTGGCTTCAGCCGACGAGAGGCTGCTTCCCGAGACGATTATGGATATAGCTTCCTTAATCATCTTATCTCGCCTGTGCTCAGCGCGGATTCCTGGTACCTGCTCTCTTCCTCTGCCTTCGCCACAGCGCTCCCCAGCGCCTTCAATTTGTTCAGAGTCTCCTGATATTCCCGCGTGGGGTCGGAATCGTAGACTATGCCTGCACCAGCCTGAAGATAGACCGTGTCTCTCATCATGACGATGGTGCGTATGGTGATGCAGGTGTCCATATTCCCGGTGTAGCTGAAGTAGCCCACAGCGCCACCGTAGGGACCGCGCTTCGTGCCCTCCAGCTCCGCTATAATCTCCATAGCCCTGATTTTGGGGGCGCCGCTGAGCGTGCCCGCGGGGAAGGCAGCCCTCAGCAGGCTGAAGGCGTTCTCACCAGCCCTGAGTTTCCCCTGCACAGTTGAAACTATGTGCATGACGTGGGAATATTTTTCTACACTCATCAACTCGGTTACTTTAACCGAACCATGCTCGCAGACCCGCCCCAGGTCGTTCCTGGCGAGGTCTACCAGCATAGCGTGTTCCGCTTTCTCCTTGGGGTCTTTGAGCAATTCTGAGCTTAGAGACTCGTCCTCTTTGATGGTCGTCCCTCTTGGCCTAGTGCCTGCGAGTGGACAGCTATCGGCAATCCCATCCTCGACCTTCACCAGCATCTCCGGGCTGGAGCCGATGAGCTGGAAGCCGCCCAGGTCGAGATAGAACAGGTAAGGCGAGGGGTTGAGCATGCGCAGCGCTCTATAGATATCGAAGGGGCGGGCGCTTGTTTTCCGTCTCAGGCGCTGCGATAGGACGATTTGGAAAGCATCGCCGGCTGAGATGTACTCCTTGCAAGCCCTCACCGCTGCCTCATACTCCTCCTGAGTGAAGTTGGATTCAATCTCTTTATCCTGCGGGTTTATTTTCTTAGTTGCTCCACCCAACTCAGGTGGCGCTGGTTTGGATAGCCTGGCAACTATGGAGTCTATTTTAGTCGTTGCCTGCTTGTATACTCCCTCGATGGGTCCATCTACATAAGTATTGGAGACTATCTTCATTTTGTGCTGCACGTGGTCGAAGATAATCATGGTATCAGTGAAGACGAAGACGCATTCGGGCAGCCCGAGCTCGTCGTGGGGGCACTCGGGCAGCTTCTCGAAGTGCCGCACCATATCGTAGGACATGTAGCCCACTGCGCCGCCGAAGAACCGGGGCAAGCCGGGGACTTTGACCACCTGGCGCTGCGCCAGAAGCTCCTGCACCAGATTCAGGCAGTCTCGTCCCTCCTCGAGGTGTACCTTCTGTCTATCGCCGTTTCTATGGATGATGGCTCTGTTGCCGGATGCTCTTAATATCAGATTGTGTCCTACCCCTATGAAGGAGTAGCGTCCCAGCTTCTCGCCGCCCTCCACGCTCTCCAGCAGGAAGGTGGGAGGCTCCTGTTTCAGCTTGAGAAACACCGATACAGGCGTATCCATGTCGGCGGACAGCTCGCGATACACCGGCACCAGGTTGCCCTCTTTCGCCAGTCCTCTGAATGTCTCCAGGTCAGGGAAATACTTGATTGGCATAGCTTTGTCCCCAAAAAGGCAAAATAAAAAACCCCATCCCAAGGGACGGGGTTTAATCCGCGGTGCCACCCTCGTTAGCTGCCACCCCCTCATCGAGGGAATAGCAACTCACTCTTCTCAGGTACAGCCCTTTGCTTGTGAAGGACGATACCCTGGGCTCTGATAACGGTGCCCACTCCGGCGAAGCTTACTCTCTTTTCGTGAGTGATTTCAGCTCGCGGCTCCCACGCCCATTCCGCTTCTGCGCTGGCATCGGTTCACACTTTAACCCGACTCTCTGAGCCTTGCAGGAAACGTACTACTCTTGTTCGCAGCCTTTGCTTATTTAACTTTCCGATAACTTAACATATAATGTTGGCTTTGTCAACACCAAAGTGATAGAATTCTAAAAAGTAGGGAAGTCGAGATAAGTAGTATGTACGATGTTATAGTTGTCGGGGCGGGGCATGCGGGGTGCGAGGTGGCGCTGGCAGCAGCCAGGATGGGATGCCGCACGCTCCTGCTCTCCATGAATCTGGACAACGTGGCGCTGATGCCCTGCAATCCCTCCATCGGTGGTCCTGCAAAAGGGCATCTGGTCAGGGAGATCGACGCTTTGGGCGGCGAGATGGCACGCAACACGGATAAGACCTTTATCCAGATACGGATGCTCAACACAGGCAAGGGTCCCGCTGTCCAGGCGCTGCGCGCTCAGGCGGATAAGAAGCTCTACGGTCTCGCCATGAAACACACTTTGGAGGCGCAGCCGAACTGCGACCTCAAGCAGGCGCTAGTCGAAGAGCTTATTGTTGGCGGAGACTCCACGCTGAGGGTGAAAACCAACACAGGCTGGACTTATGAAGGAAAAACTGTAGTGCTGACTACAGGCACATCTCTGGCGGGGAGGGTCATTGTGGGGGAGACTGCCTATCCTGCGGGAAGGGCGGGTGAGTTTGCCGCTTACGGCTTGTCTCAAAGCCTGCGGAGTCTGGGCTTCACATTGGGGAGGCTGAAGACAGGCACTCCTCCGCGCATAAATGCCAGGACTATAGATTTCAGCAAGACCTTACCTCATCCGGGGAGCGATATTCCCCTTTATTTCAGCTTCGAACAAACTCAGGAGCATCCGTTCACCGCTCCTCCGAATCCCACCTACCCCGTGGGCAAGCCTATACAGTGGCGGCAGCAGCTCCCTTGTTACCTCGTCTATACCAACCATAAGACACATCAAATAATTCGCGCCAACCTTCATCGCGCACCGTTATTTATGGGCCTCATCAAAGGCATTGGCCCGCGCTACTGTCCTTCGATAGAGGATAAGATAGTGCGCTTCGCCGATAAGGAGACGCACGGGCTTTTCCTGGAACCTGAGGGCTGGCAGACCAACGAGGTCTATGTGCAGGGCGCCAACACCAGCTTACCTGAGGATGTGCAACTGGCTATGCTGCGCACCATACCTGCTCTAGAGCATGTGGAGATGATGAGGGTGGGCTATGCCATCGAATATGACTACGTGCCTCCCAGCCAGACCACGGTCTCGCTGGAGTCGAAGCTCGTCCCAGGGCTATTCTTCGCAGGTCAAATCAACGGCACCTCCGGCTACGAGGAGGCTGCGGCTCAGGGGCTGATAGCTGGCATCAACGCCGCGCTCAAAGGCAAGGGTAAGCCTTTTCTCATTTTACGCCGCGAGCAGTCGTATATCGGTGTCATGGTAGACGACCTGGTTACCATCGAACTGACGGAGCCTTACAGGTTGCTCACCTCGCGGGCTGAGTACCGTCTCCTGTTGCGGCAGGACAACGCTGATATGAGGCTGACGCCCATCGGCTACGAATTGGGCCTTATCTCGGGGGAGCGCTATAACAAAGTGGAAAAGAAGCGCAATGCTATCTCCTCTGAGTTGAAGCGACTGAGCAAGACCTATCTCTCACCGGGTGAGCAATTAGATGCGATGCTGCACAAGTTCCATTTGCCACCCCAGGAGCGCAGCATAAGTCTGTTGGAGTTCTTACGCCGTCCTGCGGTAACGTATGGGCTTTTGCTCAACCTTGGCTTGGGCAAGCCAGACCTCGCCCTGGATGTGGAGGAGCAGGTGGAGATTGAGACCAAATACGAGGGGTACATCGAGAGGCAGAGGGCTGAGGTGGAGCGGGTAAGGCGTTT
>CAYHAX010000324.1:0-6024 GCA_964354695.1 uncultured Dehalococcoidia bacterium | reverse complement strand
CCCGTCACGGGGCATTTTTGTGGGGGTTTATCTTCTGTCGGAGCAAACATATCACCCCCATGGAAACCTACCCGATAGACCTTCCCCGGCTGCTGCGCGTCGGAGGGCATCGAGGCCGCGAGGAGCCCGAGAGCGACCGCCAAGATGTATAGCGCCGTTGACCCAATTCGAAATTCGAAGTCCGAAGTCCGAAACAATTTGGAAGAGGTTAGAAAGGGGACGGAGAACGGGATTGCAAAGGGCAGGGGGAAATTCTAAACAATTGTGAAAAGTGAAAATTGGGGGCACCAAGGGCGCGGAGAAAGCGGAGAAAGAGGTGTAGGGGCGCAAGGCTTGCGCCCTTTTTACTACACTATGGGATGGGGCGGGTGCAACGTATTTTCTTTGACAAATCTCGAAATTAGTGGTAAATGTAAGGTAGGATGGTAATTACAATTAAGCTGGCTAAAGCACATCATAGTGCTAGCGTGCCTTCCAGAAAATGAGCCACAGCCCGTTATAACCTTTCGACCAGGGTATTAGGGAGGACAAGAATGACTGTAGTTAAAGAGAAAAGGTTGACTCAAAGACTGGCGGACCAGTTCCGTTACAGAACAATGATGGGACAACGTGACTATCGTGTCGAGGAGGAAGAAAGGCTGGGCAAGATAAGTCACATTCGGCGAACTTTGAAGCTTGATATCGAACGCGCCCGTTTTGTTACACAGGCCTACAAGGAGAACGACGGGGACCCCATCGTTCTCAGGAGGGCCAAAGCGATGGCAAATCACCTTGACAACATGACCTTGTATATCTACGAGCATGATCGGATTGTGGGCAACACTGCTATAACCCCTGATCACACAATCAGCTATCCTGAGCTTTACTGCCGGTGGGTGGACAAGGCTATCGATATGGGCTACAGAGACATGTTGTCCGACGAACATAGAGCGGAGATGCACGAGATAAACAAGTACTGGATGAACAAGTCGATACATGGGACTGAGCGCTTTCTAGTGCAAGAGGAAGACAAGCCCTACTGGTCTTATATGAATCATGGAACATTTATCTGGGTACACGGCGCGCATTCTGGCCAGATGCCGAATTACGAGAAGATATTTAGAGTTGGTTTGAACGGTATACTTAAGGAAACGCAGGACAAATTAAACGAAATCAAGACCGATAGAGAATTAATCCGCGATAACCCCAGAGATTTCCTGAAGAAGAAGGCCTTCCTGGAAGCAGTTATCATAAGCGTTGAAGCAGCTATCAGGTGGGCGAAAAGGTATGCCGAATTGGCCCGGGCAATGGCCAATGCCGAAGAAGATAAGAAGAGGAGAAAGGAACTGGAGCAGATAGCTGAGGCGTGCGAATGGGTGCCGGGCAACTCTCCGCGGACATTCTTCGAGACCCTGCAGTGCTGGTTCCTAATTATGCTCCTGGTCAGAATACTCGATATCCAGACAGTGGGGATCGGTGATAGGGTTGACTACATCTGGTATCCCGCCTACAAGAAGGACAAGGAACAGGGGAAAATAACCCCCGAGGAAGCTCAAGAGCTAGTAGAGCATATCTGGCTAAAGATTACCGAACTCACAGATTTCAATGCGCCGATAATGGCCAGCGGCGCTCATACAACCCCGCGCTATATAACAATCGGTGGCCAAGATCGTCTGGGTCGTGATGCTACCAATGAATTAACCTATATAATAATGGACAGCGTTAAGTCGCTTAAGTTGGTTGAGCCCATGATGGTAGTAAGGCTCCACCGCAACACACCTGACGAGTTTCTTTATCGTTTCACAGATATTCTGAGGGAAGACTCTGGCCATTACGGCATCTTTAACGATGAATATATGGTCCCATACCTTATGACCAAGGGCTTCTCGGTCGAGGATGCCAGAAACTGGGCTGTCGAAGATTGTATGAGACATACTGTAGTTGGCAAGCCCATGGGGCATCGTGCTATTGCCGGTCCGGGGTTCATGCTCCCCAAGTGCCTGGAGTATGCTCTGTATCAGGGGAAAGACGACAAGTTCTTCGACGGTAAGCAGATGGGGGCGCCCACCCCGGATCCACTTACGTTTACTTCTATCGAGGATATGATCAACGCATATCTTGAGCAGGTGAGATTCTTCACAGAGAAGATAGTAATTTTCAGCAACATAACCGATGCTATTGAAGAGCAGTGGCTGCCGCAGCCTTTGAACTCCGCCCTGCTAGACGGCTGCATAGAGAATGCTATGGATGTCAGAGAACTCCATTACTGGCACAAGACAAATATACAGCCTGTCGGGCAAACCACAGTGGTCAATGCCCTTGTGGCGATGAAAAAATTGATCTTTGAGGAAAGGAAGGTCACCATGGCACAACTTCTACGGGCTCTCAGGGACAACTGGGAAGGCCACGAAGAGTCGCGCCGCATGTTCCTGGATGCCCCCAAATTCGGCAATGATGACGATTACGTCGATCTTTTCGCCAGGGATGTCCACATCAGAACTTGCCAGGCGATGCAGAGTTTCAAGACCATATACGGCCATAAGGTTACGTGCGACGGGAGCGGAGGCGCCGCCTATTTCCACTTCGCGGGGCTTACCGGGGCTACCCCGGACGGAAGGCAGGACCGAGGCCTGTTCAATGATGGCACCGTCTCCCCAGAGATCGGCACGGACAAGAAAGGGCCAACAGCCGTGCTCAAATCTGTCGCCAAGATAGACCCTATGGTAACATTCAATCACCTGTTCAATCAGAGAGTCATGCCGCAATTCCTTGAAGGCGACAACAAGTCGAAGTTCGTGGCTTATCTCAGGACTTTTGTTGATCTCGGGATTCACCATATTCAGTTCAATATTATCGACGACAAAATTCTTCGGGAGGCCCAAGTTCGTCCGGGAAACCACGAGGACCTCATAGTCAGGGTCGCCGGTTTCAGCGCCTATTTTGTTGACATGAACACGGAAGTGCAGGAACAGATTATCACCAGGACAAAGCAGAGACTTTCCTAGTTGAGCAGTGCGGGTGAGCTGCCTCGCATTTTAGCTTGTGGGAGTTCGTCACCGGCACCGCGGAAGTTAGGGCCCCTTAATTCACCTATAGTCGTTGAACAGGAGAGATAGAGGATTGCCAGAGAAAAAAGAGAGGAAGCCTGGATTTCTGCCTCCTTACCGCGTTTTGGACCTGGCGGACGAGAAAGGTGTTTATTGCGGCAAACTACTTGGCGACCTCGGAGCCGATGTAATTAAGGTTGAACCGCCATGCGGCGACAGGATGAGATCTCGAGGGCCGTTCTACAATAATGAGATCCATCCTGAGAAGAGCTTATATTTCCTATATTACAACACGAGTAAGGGCTCCATAACACTGAATCTCGAGCATTCAGATGGTCGCGCTATTTTTAGAAGGCTTATAGAGAAGACAGATGTGTTGCTGGAGACTTTCCCTGTCGGATACCTCGCCAGTATCGGGCTTGACTACTCTGTGCTGCGAGAACTCAATCCCAGACTTGTAATGACTTCAATAACCCCTTTCGGCCAGACAGGTCCACTCAGGAACTACAAGTCGTCAGACCTGATAGCTATGGGCATGAGCGGCTTCATGCAGGTCACGGGCGACCCATACGGGCTGCCAATCAGATTCGGTGACGAACAGTCCCACTTTGCCCCATCTCAGTATGCAGCAGTGGCGATTGTGGCGGCTCTCTATTACCGTGACGCCATCTCAGGGAGGGGACAATATATAGACATTTCGATGCAGGAAACTTTGAACGTTTACTGTAGTGAAAATACCCAGGAGGCCGGCTGGCATCTGCTGAAGGAAAATGTCATCAGACAGGGCCCCACAAGCAAGTACAACTTCCCGGGAGGTCTTTATTCTTGTAAGGATGGTTGGATCGGAATATATGTTGTACGTGCCAAGGAGTGGGATGCACTGGCCCAATGGATGGTCGACGTAACGGGCAATGAGGAACTCCTGGAAGATAAGTATAAGGGTGGTGTTCTGGCTCGCTATGAGTATAGAGATATGTTGGAAGCTCTATTACTGGATTTTACAGGAAGGTTCACCGCACAGGAACTATTCCACGAGGGCCAGAAACGAGGGATTGCAGTTCTCCCGGTAAACAGTGTTGCTGACTTGCTTGTCGATCCCCAACTGGCTGCACGTGACTTCTGGGTGGAACTGAACCATCCCATAGTCGGTGCCATGAAATATCCCAGGGAAGGCATCTACTGTGCCGATATGCCGCCGCCGCGGAAGGCGGCGCCACTGCTTGGTGAGGACAACAAGAGAGTTTATAGTGGTGAGCTAGGCTACAATGACAATGATCTGGAAGTGCTACGCACTGCAGGCGTTATTTAAAAATGGATAAGAAGCAAATAACGGAAAAATCGGCGACTAGAGGAATTTTCGATGGGTTAAGGGTAGTCGAGCTTGCGCTTTTCGCTGCTGTTCCCACGACGGGGCGTGTACTGGCTTCGATGGGAGCCGAAGTCATTGTTATTCAGAGCAATACCGCGATAGACGAATCATGGCTGCCTCCTCCCTGGGGATCAGGCCTCATAATACGAAACAGGCTGGTAACGAAGAAGAGCGCGAGCTTGAATGTTCGTAAGCCCGAGGCTCAGGAAATCTTGAAAGAACTGGTCTGCATAAGCGATATCTTTATGACCAATCTCGGTATTGAAACACTCAAGAGCTGGGGGCTGGACTTCCAGAGCCTGAGGAAAATGAAAAAGGACCTTATTATTCTATGGCAAAATGCTTTCGGTGCGACGGGCCCTTACAGCGCTTACAGGGCCTACGGTATGCTTACGCAGTATAGTTCAGGAGTGGCTCAGATGAGTGGGACTCCTGAGATGCCCGCTTCCACAGATCCCCCGTACTCCGATCTTCACACCGCCATGTTTGGAGCACTGGCTGTAGTAAGTGCGATTGAGAGACGCAGGCGTACAGGCAAAGGTACTGTTATAGAATGCGCCTTAAACGACACCGGCGTTGTAACCGCGGGCCCTGCCATCCTGAACTACCAGGCGAACGGGGTATTGCCAGCCCGTATGGAAAACAAAGACCCTTACGCGGCTCCACATGGTGCCTATCCCTGCCGGGGCTATGATAGATGGTGCCTGATCGCCGTTAGTTCCGACACCGAATGGCTGAGTTTTTGCAACGTTATCGGCAATCCACCATGGACAAAGCGTCTCGAATTCGCGACCCTCACTGACAGGTTGAGAAATGTTGACGAGTTGGACCGTCTGGTGGCAGAGTGGACAATCAATCGTGATGCTACTGAAGTAATGGAGATGATGCAGGCAGCAGGAGTTCCTGCAGGCATTGTTGCCCAGGGCAAAGACCTGGCACAGAGCGAACATTTGAGAAGCCGCGGATACTACAAAGATACTCACTACATAATTCCCGAATTTGGAAAGCCTGGCCTGGAATGGGCGGAATCCGGGCCTATAATGTGCATCTCTGAACCCATCCACTTTTCTGAGACTCCGATCCGGTTTCATCCCATGCCCAGGATTGGCCAGGACAATGATTACGTCTTCGGTGAACTGCTCGGCCTATCCCGGGACAGAATAGCGGCACTGGCCAAAGAAGGTGTTCTGGAATAACAACTTCAAAAATGAAAGGGCCAAGCACAGCCAACGGACAAATCCAGCAGTCAGGACGGGGTCCGGTTACATAAAAGGAAATCCCTTGAGAAAGGAACTGTTCAATGGATTTCAGTTTTACGCCAGAGCAAGAACGTCTGCGCCTGGAGTTGCGTAAGTTCCTCCAGAAGGAGGTCACAGAGGAAAGCAGGACCGACTTTAAGTTCGACCGCCCATACAGCCCCGACACCTGGAAACTGCTGCGCGGGCTGGGAGAAAGAGGCTGGCTCTGTCCCCTGTATCCCAAAGAGTGGGGTGGCATGGCTGCCTCACCGCTGGACAATTACGTCATCCAGGACGAGTTGGCCTATGCCTTTGCCCCCGCCCCGTTCGCCGTGATCGGTGCGATGGTAGTAGGGCCCACGCTCCTGATTCACGGCAACGAGGAGCAGAA
>CAYHAX010000323.1:0-10493 GCA_964354695.1 uncultured Dehalococcoidia bacterium | reverse complement strand
CCTTTGATTGTCATCGACCTCGGCACTGCCACGACTCTGGATGCAGTGTCCGAGGAGGGCGATTATCTAGGCGGAGCCATTGCCCCGGGCATAGGCATCTCGGCTGAAGCCCTTTTCGAGCGTGCGGCAAAGTTGCCCCGTGTGGAGCTTGTTTCTCCGAAAAAGGCGATAGGCAAGGGCACTGTTGCTGCCATGCAGTCGGGTCTTATATTTGGCTATGTAGGCTTGATTGAGGGCATCGTTGTCCGCATGAGGAAGGAGCTTGGGGGGAAGGTAAGGGTGATCGCTACAGGCGGGCTTGCGGATGTCATCGCGAATGAGACGAATGTTATAGATGTTCTGGACCCTGATTTGACTTTGGTGGGTCTGAGATTGATTCACGAGTTGAACAGCGGGAGGTAGCGTGGCTCAGGGTAAGAATGTAGTTCTCGGTGTAACCGGCAGCATCGCTGCCTATAAGGCTGTGGATATCGCCAGCAAGTTGACCCAGAAGGGCATAACCGTTGATGTGGTGATGACCAAGGCCGCCCGGGAGTTCGTTACTGCGTTGACCTTCCGCAGCATCACTCATAGACCAGTGGTCACCGATATGTTCGACCTTGCCTCTGAGTTCAGCGTGGAGCATGTCGCCTTAGCTGAGAAGGCGGATGTGGTGGTCATCGCCCCTGCTACTGCCAATACCATAGCCAAGCTGGCGGCAGGCATTGCCGACGAGATGATTTGCAGTACGGTCCTTGCCACCAAGGCGCCTGTCATTGTGGCGCCGGCTATGGATGCAGGAATGTGGCAGAATGCGGTTACTCAGGAGAATATAAACAGGCTGCGCTCCCGTGGCTTTATCATAGTGGGACCAGGCTATGGACGTCTGGCTTCGGGTCTGGTGGGCATGGGGCGGCTCATCGAGAACGAGGAGATACTGGGCACTATCTTCCAGGTGCTGGGCAGAAAGGGCGACCTGGCGAACAGGCAGGTTGTGGTCAGTGCCGGGGGCACTCAGGAGCCTATTGACCTGGTGCGGTTCGTGGGCAATCGTTCCTCGGGGAAGATGGGTTATGCCATGGCTGAGGCTGCCCGGGATCGTGGCGCGGTGGTGACACTGGTGACTGGACCTACGGCTTTGCCGCCTCCACCGGGTATCGATATCATGCAGGTGTGGACTGCTGCCCAGATGCGCGATGCGGTGCTCAAGGCGACCGCTGCGGCGGACGTGCTCATTATGTCGGCTGCGGTGGCTGATTACCGTCCCGCCACAGTCGCTGAGGGCAAGATAAAGCGGGAGGCGGAGACCCTGACCCTGGAGATGGTGAAGACCAGCGATATCCTGGGCGAGGTGAAGGGGGATATTATCAAGGTTGGTTTCGCTGCTGAGAGCAGCGATGTAATAAACAGGGGTACCGAGAAGCTCAAGAGAAAGCACCTCGACCTCATAGTGGTCAACGATATCACTGCCAAGGACAGCGGCTTCGACGCTGACACCAACCGCGTTGCCTTCATCGACCGCGGGGGCAAGGTGGAGCAACTGCCTCTGATGCTCAAATCTGAGGTTGCCCACAAGATACTGGACAGGGTAGCAGCGCTCCTTGCCGGCAAGTAAAGTAGCCTGGAGCGTCCGCTTCAACCTACCCAAAGACTGCTGAAGGCTATGTTGAGATTGACGCTCATAGCGCGTGGTGCTATTATTGTAAGTCAGGTGGCAGCGTAGCTCAGAGGCAGAGCAGGGGACTCATAAGCCCTTGGTCGCTGGTTCAATTCCAGCCGCTGCTACCAGAGTTGCAGTTCTATCCCCGGAATTTGGGACCCTGCCCCTAGGGGAAATCCTCGAAATGCTGCTGGGTGAGGACGGCAAGCGGAGGTTGCGGCTCAGGCAAATGACAAACCAAGAGCTGTTCGTCAGCTATGACTCTGACCTTGTTCTGAGGAATCAGTCGAGCAAGGGGCTCTACGAGGCCCGGCGGGTGCTGAAGCATTTCAGGGATTTCCTGGGTAAGCATCCCCCAACGCCGGAACTGGGCAGGCGATTCCTTGGTCAGTTTGGCGCTTGCAGGGCAACCACCCTATATCGATATGCACAAATTGTAAACGGATTCTTCGCCTGGTATGGTGAAAAACTTGATGTGCGCATCAGGGTCCCTCATAAGCTCCCCCAGTACATTGAGGATAAGGACATCAGCGCCCTGCTCCAAGCCATACAAGGGAAGTCCACGCACAAGAAATCGGTGCAACGCGACCTGCTCCTGGTGGAACTGGCTTTAAACACTGGCTTGCGCCGGGCTGAGCTGGCCAATCTGGAGGTGAAGGACATACGGCTTGACCAGGGCATGTTGACCGTCAGGGGTGGCAAAGGTGGCAAAGACGCTGTAATACCGCTGAATGCCAAAATTAAGGCTCGTCTGCGCACTTACATATCAACGGACATGGAGCCGGAACGGAAGCTTTTCGGCTTGAAGCCGTCCAGCATATCTGGAAAGATTGAAAGGTTTGCCAAAAAGGCCAAGGTAGATGTACATTGTCATTCATTGAGACATTACTTTGGCACCAAGCTAATGGAGCGCGGCGCTAACCCCGAGGCTGTACGGCAACTGATGCGGCATGAACGCCTGGATACCACGCAGCGATACATCAGTCTGGCAAGCAAGGGATTGCAGGACGCTGTTGAGCTTCTGAGCTGTCCCGCAGGGAGAGCCGTGGCAGAACCGGGAGAAAGCCAGGGGCTCGGACTCTCGGAAGTTGAGGTTGAGGTGAGCATAGAGCCCGGGAAGGGCGCCTATCTGCCCGTAGCCCTGCCGGCGAGCGATGTCTGGATCGAAAGCATAGATGTGAGGCCCTCGGACGATGGTTGTGATTTCCAGTTCAGCCTTTTCGATCGCGAACCGGAACTGTACCCCGGCAAGCAGGATGTACTCTTCGAACGGGAAAGCACAGGGCACAGGATCATTTATTCGCCGGAAAGGTTGAAGCTCTATCATGACAGGGACAGATCCAACCAACTGCACTGCGTCATAGGCGTGACGTGGAGGCATTACCGCTTCGATATAGACGGGCAGGAACTGCAAACCTACCTGGAGAAGCCGGTATCTTTTACCCTCACGCTCCTTTACAGGGTTGCCCGGTAGGTGGATTGTTTCCACCAAGTACTGCCAGCAGCTGCAAGCTTGAACAGGCTTCTCCACCTTGTCGACACCGGGGCGCAAGTTACAGGCTGGCAGTTATATCCCGAGAGGCAGGGCTGTACCGGCTTCGCACTATAGAAGAGCGCAAAGGTTCTTCCGCTTCTCTCCGCTGAAGAATGACTCGAGATTAACTCGAGGTTGAGGTAAAGGCAGGTACTTCACGCTCGAGTGGTCCAGATGGACCCCCTGGAAATGGCACCGTTACGCCTCGTCAGTCGGGCAGTTGTCTATTGGGCCCGGCTTAAAGGCGTTATGCCCCAACTGGCTGAGGACAAGGGGTCCCAACCTGATCCATATGCTGCTGTGACCAAGAAAGCAAATCCGGTACGGCTGTGCCTTAAGGATGCCCCCGGCTACTCATAGGGTGATCCAGCCGTTCCGAAGCGAACTAGAGCCCCTGCCCCGGGGGAGGATAGAGCTGGCGTGCATGTGATGCGAATTGTTGAAGCTGCAGCAACACGTGCAAAAAGTAGCGGGCAGGATCCTCAAGACAAATGATGCCTTCTGGCAGTGATGGTTTTACAGGGGTTTGCAGGAGCGAGTTCTCTCAGGCAGGCGGTGACAAGTGCGCTGAACTTCCGTCACCAAAGCGGCGCCCACTTAAATCACACTACTTCGTCCATGAACAACCAGCTCCGCATGATATCGGGGGCGCGGTTTCGACATGCTTCAGGGGCAGAGCGATACAGAGTTGGCAGAAGCGGTGGGAGAATCGACCGTGCTCTGACCCCCCGACCCCTCGTGAGGCGTCTCGGGCACGAACTTTACCGCGGGGGGGCATTCATTAGGCTCAGAGAGCGCCCGGCGAGCCTGTCGCTGAGCCGTAAAGGCCTTCAAGCGTCAAGTTGGGCACCTAGGGCCGGATCACAGGCGGCGGGCCTCCCTCTGCCAGGGGCTCCGCCTTCCCGGTGTAGATGACATAGCTCTGCCGGGGTTCAGGCGGCGGATGCTCCATCCCCGCGGGCTTTATGTCTGCTGCCCGGGCGGAGGGCTGGACCTCTGCAACAGGACACGGCATAGCAGGTGCGCTGGATACGCTAGCATCAAGAGCAGGTTGTGCCCGAACCTTTGTTGCCTGCTCCTCCTGCCATAGAGCATATTCAAGATCGCTCATCTCCTTGAGGCTGCCATCGGGCATAACCACACTGTATGTTCCTTGCGGCGCTGACGATTCGGCTTGCGGCGGCCCGGGAGCTTGTTCCGCCTGCTGCTGAGGTGGCACCTGTCCTGGCTGCGCTGAACGCTGCTGCGCCAGGGCGGGCAGAATCTGGGGCAGGGCCTGAACAAGTCCCATAACGATGTCACTGTAAATGCCCCCCTTCTGCTTGCGGTAGCCCATCTTCTGAGCGAGCGTGAGAATCTCTTCAAGCTCGCTACGAACGCGGCTGTTCCCGGCAAGGCTCTCCACATGCATGGGACGGCGGCCTTCGGGGGTCGAGCGAATCATACTCTCCGCAGCGCTGTGCAGGAACCTCTCTCTCAAATCCTTATTCTCCATGATTCGCTCTTTGATCTCGGGGGCAAGCTCACGCGCAAGCTCCGCCCTTTTTTTCTGAATGGGGTCGGCCCCCAGGTCATCGATTTGCCATTTCTTGAACACCAGCTGCCGTCTGACTTCGGGGTCTTGCAGCGCCTCACGGTAAGCTTCGATATAGGCTTGATCCTCCAAGGCCTCCTTGTTGAAGCTGAGCTGATCCTTCTCTTGCATCGGTGCAGGGGGTTTTGGGCTCTTTCTTTTCGCTCTGTGCCATGGTAGTTTCATATTTCACCTCTCTGAGATCGTTACTTTCTACACAGTAGAGAATTCTTGACAAATAATCAAGTTGTTGATATCATTATAGATATCATAATTGATAGCAATGGGCAAATCACGATGAAAACCAAAGAAGTTTTACCCGCAACCGAAAGAATAGCGCTCTGGGTTGACCTCGAAACCCACGAACTTGTCAAGCATTTCGCCGATGAGAACGGTATAACAATTGCCAGCGCCACCAATATTCTACTGGGCAAGGTGTTTGTTGAAATGGAGGGCGGGGATTTTGGGCGAAGCCGGACTCTTCAGGACCTGGTCAGAGAGAAAGGGAAAGACAGAGCCTGAATTCCAGGCAACATTTATTGGCGAGGAGTCAACAGGGGTGGTTTTGGCATATTATGGTCCTTCGTATCCACCACGGTCTCGAACGATTGGACCATACAGTTATGCTCATGCGATCGATTTCCGTTCTTCGGCCCGTCAGCGTGCCAGAGATTACCCAAGTCACTGCCTCTCAGGTCATACCTATGCCTGCTGAGACAGAGTAGGCATTGGCCGCCCTGACTCCCATCTGGGGCACTATTTGAATCTTGAGCCAATTGTTTGTGGTTGAAGGGATTGCCTGATTATGGGAAGAGAGGGTGCGGAGTTTCTTCTTCAGCGATTTTTCCATCTCTTCCCCCACAACATTCAGAAGCAGCCCAATGGAACCCTGTTATACACCTGCATCTGAGGAAGCTTCCACTACCAAGAAAATATCAATGCTGGGCATTGACCATTTAATAAGGTCATGATGCTTAGACCTGAAGACATATCTGGCAGATTATGTCTATAATTCCTTCGCTCACCATACCTACTCACGCACAGAGATAGCATAGGTATTTTATGCCCTAAATCGCATCGAGGTCTTTCGAACGTAAAGGCGACCTCTAGGTCGCCTTTTTAGCTTCAACTTGGCGGTAAGTCAAAAGTGGTAGCGTCCCTACAGACCCAAAGACTTTAGGCAAAGTGCTCCGAAAACACTTGTATATGAAGCGAGCCTGTCACGAGCCTGTCTGGCAAATGTTATTAGGCACGTTTGTCTGATCTTAATCCGTCAGCTCTACCAGGTTCAAGGTAATCCAGGCTTAACGGTATTCTGGTATGCTGTCACAAGGTCAGCTTTACTCATTACCACATTGCCATCAGTGATTGTGTATGATACTGATGCTTTGGGATAATTTACACATGCGCCGCTGATCCCCGCGCCCGTGGTTGCATTGAACTTGGTATGGCAGGTATCGCAATCCAGAATATTACCATTGAGAGTAAAGCTCCGGGATCTGCACGGCGGGCAGATATCTGCCCGAACGTAGATTACCCCATTGAGTACATATGCCATAGCGCTGACATCGCCATCCGTTGCCTGCACCTCGAAGCGTGTATTCCAGTTATTCTCGATTCCGCTTACTGGTATGGATACGATATCGCCGTTCACCTGCGCTTCAATCAACTTTGCGACCACTGGGCCAGATGGTTTGGGACTATGCGTTGGGGTTGGAGCCAGGGTTGGAGTTTCAGACGGTGTCGCTGTTCCAGCAGGTATCTGAGCTGACGTCGGGCTAGAACACGCAGCCAGCAACAGTGTCAGAACAAACAACAGCGAGATGCTCAATCCCATGACTACCCCCGATGGTACCGCACAGAACGGACTTCTCTTTAACATTTTGCCCCTCCCTCCGCCGAACTGATCTTGCCTACGATCTGTCCATCTTGAAGTACTATGATTTCCTTGGCATGCCTGGCTATCTCACGGTCATGGGTGATCATGATGATGCCGTGACCTTCTTTGTTAAGTTGGTCGAATAGCGACAGAATCTCCCCACCTGTCTTCCGATCCATGTTACCCGTCGGCTCGTCCGCCAGGATAAGCGATGGCTCGCTGACCAGTGCCCTGGCAATCGCTACTCGCTGCTGCTCGCCGCCGCTCAGCTCGCTGGGTTTGTGCCTGGCCCTCTTTCCCAATCCCACCTTTTTCAAGATTTCCAGCGCCTTATCAGATGACCCCCCGTTCGCCCCACTAAATATCAAGGGTAAAAGCACGTTCTCCAGAGCGGTCAGGGAGGGCAGCAAGTGATATTGTTGGAATACATAACCAACCTTTCCCCTTCTGAATTCGACAAGGGCGTTTTCGGCCAGATTGTCGATTCGTCTCCCATCCAGAATCACTTCGCCACTCGAAGGGTAGTCCAGACCACCTATGATATTCAGGAGGGTGGACTTCCCGCTACCGGAGGGCCCCATAACTGCTATGAAGTCACCATCATTCACTGTAAGTGAAACATCCCTCAGGGCAGCTACTTTGGCTGCACCCCCACCGTAAACCTTGGATACATTCTTGACTTCTAACATCTAAACCTACCTTCACCTAAACTACCTCACAGAGACCTGAATGAGTCAGCCACCCTGATCTTGCTGGCGCGGAGCGCAGGATACACGGTCGCTATCACGGCAACAAAGATGGCCAAGGCCAGCGACAGGGGAAGGTACTGGAGAACAAAACTGATGTCCGTTCCCGCAAAGATTATGGGACCGATGACATATGCTAATAGGGTTCCAGCCACATAGCCAAAGATGCCCCCTACTATTCCAATAATGACGGCTTCGTAGATAAAGACCCTCATTATCTGATTGCGTGATGCGCCCACCGCCCTCATTATCCCGATGTCTTTGATTCTCTCGTTTACCGAGCTCATCATGGTGTTGACTACCCCGAACAATCCCACAGCCAATGTAATTCCTCCCAAAGCCAGCATGAATTTGTTCATCCTCTCCAGCACGCCCATCTCAGCCTCTGCCACCTGCTTGACCGCAATCGCTCGAACCCCTGTGATATTCTGATTTATGGCGTTAGCGATAACTTCCACAGGGCATGCGTTGCACAGGGCACGAATATCCACCGAGGAGATCAGTCCCTCTTTATCGAACGCCTTCTGCAATGTCTCCAATGGAACAAAGATTTGATAATCATCGTTTGAGCCTGTCTCCTCGAGGATGCCGCTGACTGTTACGGCGCTCCCGTTAAGCTCCACTGTATCACCGGTGTTGAGTGCCAGCAGCCTGGCAGCTACCGCTCCCACCACGGCCTGGTCTGCACCATCGATGTAGTTCCCCTCCTGGATTTTCCACCATGTCTTAATAATGAGCTCTTCTTTAGGGTCTACTCCAACCGCCATCATAGATGTACCCTTCACCTCAGTATTTATGTACAGCTTTGGAGCAATGGTGGCAATATTACCCTCATCTGTAATGCCCAGCGCCTCTTTTATTTCGCCATCTGCTATCTGTCTGATCTGAGGCAATTTTTCCTCGGGAATGTAGTTCTCTCCTACCGCCAATGTACCCAAACTGAGGTCGCCTAAGTGTGCATCAACGCTACTTATCGCAGGCATGACCGCCAAATTCGGGCCGTATTTCTCCAACTGGTTGTAGATTCTCGCCTGCCCGGCTAGGGCGATGGTCAATATGCCAACCACAGTCATGGTGCCGATAGCGACACCAAAGGCAGCGAATAATACTCGCTTCTTCCTTCGCGCTATGTCTTTTAGAACTATACGATACAGCTTCATCAAACCCTACCTTTAGATAGATACAAGCGCCGGTTCCAAATCCTCAGCTAAATCGTCTGTGCGGTTCTTGAGGAGCTGATTGTATAACTGGCCAAAGTCAACCTTCGCTGTATGTACTAGTATCCCTCTCTTGCCACCAACAGCTATTGTCCAATCGCCGCCGGTGAATATCCAACCATGTTGAGGCAGACAATTCATTTTGGTTAGGCGTTTGTACGCAGTAGCCAGCCTGTTAAATATCATCGTAGCTGTGGCACAAAACTGGGCTATCATTGCCGCCGTATCGAGCGGCATGTCCGTTATTGCTTCGTAGGCCACTAACTGACCTTCTGCATCAAACTCACAGGCAGCTATCACGCCATTGATCTGGAGGAGATCACTCAGTCCCGCCATGGTTATCCTCCTCAGTAGAGCGCATTCTCTGCATGTTGTTAATCGGTCCAAAATGCCTTGAACCTTAGCCATATGTTCAACTTCGTTCCAAAATTCTCAGAGAAAATCTCAATAGATTTGCCCACTTTTAGTAGTAGAGGTCGTCAGTTCCCACATCCTATCCAAACTTAGTAAGTCGATCTGAGTAGTATCCAAAAGCATCGGCGACGCTTAATCGCACTCCGGTATGGGGTCTATTGTACCACAATGTGGTACAATATGTCAAATGATCTTCTCGATGTCGACGAACCACATAGCACTCACAACTACTCCAGCCTCCTGCGAACGCACACTCCTTAAGCCTTGGAATCTAACACATTTATGTTCCATCTGCTTGCTTCAATTAACTATATGCAATGGGTGGTGAATCTAAGAAAGGGGGCACTGGACTAATTATGTTGAGGAATAGAACCTGGACTATAAAATCGACTTGCGTTCACCCGCCTTTTCTAGAGTACACACAGAGGCACATGGTTCATCAATGGTTCGAGGCTATCGCTAATACTTGACTAGATACCACGTTGTGGTATCATGTTATGCGGGAAATCCTATAGAGAGTATCAGATGGACAGACAGGAGTTCATTCAGGCTCGCCTATTTTTGGGGAAAACCCAGGTTCAATTAGCTCAATTATTAAGTGTATCTCCCAAGGCCATACAGAGCTTTGAACAGGGGTGGAGAAGCATCCCGATACACGCTGAACGGCATTTGCTCTTTATTCTATTTGAGAAAAGGTCCACGGGTCGGAGGAAGAGGGCTTGCTGGGTAGTACGAAAATGTCCTATTGAAACTAGACGAAAATGTCCTGCATGGGAATTGAAACTGGGGGATGTTTGCTGGTTTATAAATGGGACTATTTGTCACGGCGAAGTTCAGCAGAACTGGCAGAGGAAGATGCGACTGTGTCGTCAGTGTGAAGTCTTGAGATCGATCCTGCCTTCTGTTAGAGAATACGATTAGACTGATATGCTCAGGCTCACCACTGTGTGCATTCGCGATCATGAGTCTATCAGACCTCATTTCTACTATTTCCACCCGCCAACGCAGGCCAAAATCAAGTCCTTTTAGAGTGCCCCCGCACCGGCATAATTCTAGACCATCGACATTTGTGGCGCGGTGCACCGAAAGCACTAGGTTTCAAGCGTACTAGTGAAAGTCTCAACCAGTGAGGTATTGTGGCGGCAGGCTTACCGCCTGGTGGTGATAGTGAAATTGTTGTTACTTGTATCTGTCCAGGTCACGTTCGAGAGGCTGGTTACCCTTACCTTGTACTTATCCCCAGCAGCCTGCGCCGAAGGTATGACCCAGTTGAATGAGCCAGTACCGTTGGTGCCTACAGGTGTGGAGGGGCTGATCACTCGATTAAGAACGCCGCCCTTTAGGAGCTCGATCTTTACATCACCGCTGACGCAGGCATAGGTCCAACTGATCTTATGGCTCTTCCCCGCCGCCCAGTTTTCCCCTCCATTGGGCGTGACCACGGTGATAGTCGGCGGTGGAGTTCGAAAAACCTGGTCCTGGCCATGTGTA
>CAYHAX010000322.1:0-3477 GCA_964354695.1 uncultured Dehalococcoidia bacterium | reverse complement strand
GATGCCCTCTTTCTTGAACAACTGGAGCGTCTTCAATCTCTCGCCGGGCGGAGGGACTCCCGGCTCGAAGATGGCGCTGATGGCGTCGTCCGCCGAGGAAAGGCTGAAGCTCACGATGGCTCTGGTCTGAGAGTTAATCTTTTTGAGGATGTCGAGGTCTCTTTCTACCAGCGTCGATTTGGTGAGCACGTGAACCGGGAAATTGTGTTCGCAGAGCAGGTGGAGCGCCTTGCGGCTCAGTTGGTACTTGTTATCGAGGGGCTGATAGCTATCGCCGACGCCGCCACCCAGCATGATGAAGCCCCGTTTGAAGGGCGTGCGTTTCCTTCTGGGGTCAAGCTCGCGGCTTAAGACCTCTATGGCGTTTACTTTTACGGCGACATCCCTGCCGAAAACACCCTCTACGTAATAGCCTTCGGCGCGCCCGTCACAGTAGACGCAGTTGTGGGTGCAGCCCCGATAGAGGTTCATGCCGTAGCGCGAGATGAACCACGAGTCTATCTTCTTGCGCTTGAGCAGTATGGATTTAGCCTGGATTTCACTGATGCTCAATTCTCTTGTAGACCCAGTTTTTGTATCGACAGGTTCAGGGCGAACGGCAGACTCGCTATAGAAAATCCACGTAGTGCTGGATGTATCTTTTTACCTCTGAGGCGGGCTGATAGATGCCGAAGTGTCCCTCGCAGAGTATGTCGGCTTTCAAATCTATCAGCTTCTGTAATGACAGCTTCGCCAGCGCTGGGTCGGCGCCCCACTCGGGGTAGTAGGGTCCGTGGATGTCCTGTCCGAAGAGCACTCTCTTGTTGTCTATATATGCATAAGCCGCGATGCTGCCGGGGGTGTGTCCGGGTATGTGAACTACCTTGAGTTCGTGTTTGCCGAACTTCAGGGTCTCCTCTGCGTCTTTGATTCTCAGGTCAATCTTGCAGGGCGTGTAGGCTACACCGTAAGCCTCGGCGGCTACGCCGCTGCTGCCCTCTATGGCGTCGGCATCGAGTTCGTGGGCTATGATTTTGGCGCCGAACTGCTTCTGGAATTGGTAGAGCGAGCCGATGTGGTCTATGTGGGCGTGGGTCACCAGGACGGTCTTCAGTTTTCTGGGGTCGAAGCCAAGAGTTTTTATATTGGATACAAGCTTATCGAAGCTGGTGCCGGCTCCGGAGTCTATGAGCACCAGGTTGCCGGCATCGAGCAGGTAGATGCTGCAATCGTAGGGATGGGAGATGTCGGAGCTGCCGACGATGTAAACGTCTTTGTGGACTTTAAAGGGCTTGCTCATCTGCTGAACCCTCTCTGGACTCCTCGTCCAGCATGTTCATCACCTGGAGAGTCTCCTCGGTGTTGTCCAGGAAGGTGTTGACGGGCACATCCTGTAGCTCGTGACCGCACTCGGGGCACTTATAGACTTCGTTTTCCTCCGAGCCGGGCAATATGTGGGTGCGGTAATAGAATCTTCTTTTGCACTGGCTACAGTACAGTGCACCGCACCTGAATTTAGCCTCTTCGGGCATCCCTGCCACCTTCCGTTTTGAGTTCAAAACGAGAGCGTTTGCCAATAAATTTTCAGCCCCCTAAATCCCCACCAGAAGGGCTTCGCCCCTCCGGACTCTCCAATGGCAGGCACTATCCTCTTTGATGGTTCTGGGGGCTTCTCAGATGCTGCGTGAGCTTATTATAGCAACTCTTAGCTGGTGAACAACATTCGGCTTGGTTTAGCTAGAACATGTGAAGTCCGCCGTCGACCATGATGGTCTGCCCGGTGACGAAGTCGGAGTCTGAGCAGGCCAGGAAGATTGCCACGGGTCCGATGTCCTGCTCGGGGTCGCCCACGCGCTTCAAGGGGATTTTCTCCATCTCTTTGGTCATTTCTTCTATCTTATCGGGGAAGGCCATGCCGTAGGCTATCATCGCCGGTGTTAAAGCTGAGGGGCAGATAACGTTCACGTTGATTTTGTACTTACCCCACTCTCGCGCTGCGGTTCTGGAGAAGCCGCGAATAGCTTCCTTGTTGGAGTTGTAGTCAGCCGAGCCCCCCAAACCCACGACGCCCATGTAGGAGGCGAAGTTGATTACCTTGCCGCCTCTGTCCTTCATATAAGGGAACACGGCTTTGCAACAGTACCAGGTTGCCTTGACGCCGCTCTGGAAGGCCATGTCCCACCATTCCTCGGGCAGGGATTCTATGGGGGAGCCTATGTGATAGGCGCTCCTGCCTGTCCAACTCTGAGCGTTGTTTATCAGTATGTCTATGGTGCCGAACCTCTTTACAGCTTTGGACACCAACTTTTTGACCTGTTTCTCGTCGCCGACATCGCAGACTACTGCGAGCGCCTCTTTTCCGAGCTGCTTTATCTCATCGGCTGTGGCTTTGGCTGTTTCTGGATTTATCTCAGCGATGACGACCTTAGCGCCTTCTTTGGCGAATGCCAGGGCTATGCCTTTGCCTACGCCCTGTCCGGCGCCGGTTACGATGGCGACTTTGCCTTCCAGTCTGCCCATGAACGTCCTCCTATGTTTTTAAGTATTGCATGAAAGTTCGACTATTATAAACCAAAGGGGCAAGTGATTGCTAAGCCGAAGAGATGGGGAAAAAGAAGTAGGCAGCCCGCCTTGGCGGGCTGCCTACTTTAAGCTTCTCTCTCTTAGATCAAAGCGTTAGCTTTGGCTAATCTTCTGGCATGCTGGCGTGCAGTACAATCGCCTTGGCTACGGGTAAATCTGGCAACTCAACTGATTTCTGATTACCTTTAGTGACCACAGTAACGAAGCTTCCGACTGTTATGTTGCCAGCATCTATCCCCATAGGGTGGTAGATGGTCTCATTACCAACTTTGAACAGATGGCTTACACCATGTACGTCTATTATGGTAATGTTTCCAATCCAGCCGTTTCCACTAGTTGGTTTGTTGAACACAGTGACGTTGCCAACGCGGTGGGCATGCATCGGTTGCGTACCTGGAACTGGAAGAACCAATAGCTTCAGGACTACCCACTCTCCTGTAACGTTGCCGGCTTGAACCGCTACCCTTCTGCTGATCAAGCCTCCATCAAGCTCGTTGATGAGAGCTGTAATGTTACCCAGTTCCCATTTGTTGATTTCCCGCGGAACTTTGTATTGGAATTCGTCACCAGCTAGCAGTTTAACGGTACCCCTCCCGCTTAAAGCTAGGGTCACATTTCCGCCAACGACGTGTGTTACGTTGCCGGAGAAGCCCTGCTTCTCTTCCTGGAACTTTTGTCCTTTGTCGGGCTTGTCAGGGGGTCCGCCTTTGGCATAGACGGTGCCCACGCTGCCTGCCACAAGCAAAGCCACCAGCGCAAAGATGAGAATAACTCGCAAGCTTTTCATTTCTTGTTTTCCTCCTTTGATAGTTCTGGATTATTGCCTGCTAATATATGTAACGCAAAAAATGTCATGTGGTAATTACCTAAACCTCCCATTTTATGGGAATTTAGTAATTATCAAATCCTATCATC
>CAYHAX010000321.1:0-6234 GCA_964354695.1 uncultured Dehalococcoidia bacterium | reverse complement strand
GATTTGCGCTGGCGAAGCAGTTCCAGCATCTCCTCGTCGAGCAACTCGGGGTAGCGCTCGAAGACCTCTGTAATGCTTATCGCCATGGGGCTATCCAGGAAGACCAGCAGATGCGGTATTTTATCCTTGATGAGCAAGTTGTTCAGGTGGTACAAAATCTCCTGAGCACGCTCGAAGGCGAAGCTGGGGATAATTATGTTGCCCCCGCGCTTTCGGGTGGAGTTTATGATTTCGGCAAGCGTCTTCTCAATGCCCTGCTCATCCTCGTGCAGCCTGTCGCCGTAAGTGGATTCCACCACGATGTAATCCGCCTCATCGAAGGTTGTGGGGTCGCGCAGTATCGGCTTGTTCCATCTGCCGATGTCTCCGGAGAAAAGGATTATCCTTTTCTCCAAGTTCTTTCTCACCTCTATTTTTGTCATGGATGCGCCTAGTACATGCCCGGCATCGTGGAAGGTGGCTTCAATTCCATCGCTCAAATGAACCGGCTCCTCATAGCCTACGGGTGAAAACAGCGGGAAACACGCAGTGGCATCGCTCTCCGTGTAAAGAGGGACTTCAGGGTAAGGACCCTTCCTGCCCTCCTTCTCGTGCCTTTTGCGCTTGAACTCAGCGTCCTGTTGCTGCAGATGAGCGGAATCCATGAGGATGATTTGAGCTATGTCGTAGGTGGCAGCGGTGCAGTAAATCTTTCCAGTAAATCCCTCCTTGACCAGCTTGGGCAACAAGCCACAGTGGTCGAGATGGGCGTGAGATAGAAGCACAGCGTCAATGGTGTGAGGGGGTACGGGGAAGGGGCCCCAGTTCCTCTTCCTGAAATCCCGTTCCTGGTAGATACCGCAGTCCAGCAGAAGCCTGAGTCCGTTGGCCTCCAGAAGATATGCGGAGCCGGTGACGTTCTGTACTGCGCCTAAGAAACTGACTTTGAGCTGAATGCTTGCGCCCCTAAAAGTCACTAGGTTGTGATATTGAGTATCTCAAGTATGTCCAAGCCCTTGATAACCATGCTCACAGCGATAGCTGCGAGCAACAGGCTGAACACCCGGGACACCGCCCTGATGCCGCCATGGCCCAGGAAGCCTGTAATCCAGTTCCCCGCCATGCAGACTATCCAGACTATGAACAGGTTTATAGCGAATGAGATGACAACCCAATACAAGGGGTATTCCTTCACCAGTATCAACAGGGTGGTTATCGTAGCCGGTCCCACTGTCAGGGGTGTGCCGATAGGGACGACAGCTACCATTTCCTCCTTTGCCTCCTTTTCCGAATCCACCATCCTGCCTGTTATCATGTAGCGGATCGAAAGCACCAGCAGGATGAGTCCGCCTGCGATGGCGAAGGAGCCGAAGGAGATATCCATCAGGTCGAGGATGAACTGCCCCAGGAATAAGAAGACAAGGCCGACGATAGTCGCTGTAAGCACGACGATGTTTATCATCTTGCGCCGCTCTGGTTTCGACATCCCTTCGCTCGCGGTGATAACAAAGGGCAGATTGCCTATAGCATCGATGACGATAAAGAGGGGCACAAAGGTAAATATGAATGAATCCGACCAGCTATGCACAATATCTCACCTTATTCAGACTAGCCACGATGGTAAAGCAACCGCAATAGATTGTCAACGATTTGTGCTGGGGGACAAGGGGCTTGAGCCCCTTGCCTGCTCCGGGTTGCGGCACGATGGTGGTCAGGGTAGAATTGCAATGGCAAAAAGGTTAGGGGTGTCGAGATGAAAAATGTTGAACTGGAGAAGCTTCCCAAGAAGACATTGATAGACCTGGCGAAGATGTATTCCCGGAACTGGCAATCCCTTGACGGAAACTGGTTCGGGCTTGTCGAGGCTGAGTTCGGGCTGGAAGCTGCGGTCAGGCTGGATTTAAGAAGCTGGGAGAAGCAGGCTGTGCTGGAGGCTCAGAGGATAAAGAAAATCCTGAAGCTCGACAAGGGCGGGCTTTCAACGGTTTTGACACTGCTGAGCTTCATGAGCTGGCAGCTTGCCTCGCCGCTTTTCGAGGTCGAAGAGGAGAGCCCTGACAGGATAGTTTTCTACTACACGCGCTGCGCTGTTCACGAGAGCAGAAACAAGAATAAGAAGCCGGTTTTCCCCTGCAAGGCCATGAAGCTGGGACTGCTCTCGAATATTGCCAGTGTTGTCGCGCCGAGGACGGTGGTGAGGTGCATCAATTGTCCCCCAGACCCGCATCAGGAGGGTTTCTGGTGCAAGTGGGAGCTGACCTTAGATAGCAGGAAGCAAAGCTTTTAGCGGTCAGCTTCTGGGTCGCCCCTACCCAAACTGTGATCGTTTCCCTTGTATCAGCATTCCCTTGTCCTAAAATGTATGAAATGCTTTACATTAAGTTAAAGATATGTTACAATATGTAATATATTGATTACTAAATATCCCTCAAGATTGTTTGGACTAAAAGGAGGATAAACATGACGCCGCTACAAAAACGTGCCTGGTTGGGGCTCGGGGTTGGGATTGGAATGTCGGTCGCAATCCTGGCGGTGTTCATCGCCAGGGGGGGCACTTCCTTCGACGACGACTTAGTATTGAGAGCGATTGCGTATGTGCTGTGCGTAGGGGGACTGCTGGTGTATGCCATAACCTTGCGCATTAAGCGTCGTAAACCTGGCCGTTCGGAAGTACTTATAGATGAAAGAGATAAGGAAATAGTCAGAAGGGCAACGATGGTGCAATTGTGGGCAGTTCTGCTCTCGCTGTTTATTTGGGCCATAGCTCTAACCGAAGCCTACTGGGACCAAGAATCAATTCCTATTGTTTTTGTTTACCTTATCGCTATTTCCGGTCTTATTGTTAATATTCTTGCCCAAGCCATCGGTATCCTGATAGGCTACCGGAGGATGAGATAACATGCCGAAGGCTGAGATAAGAAACCGCATAAGGAGACTGCGTTTCGACCACGGTGAGATGACTCAAGAGGAACTGGCGAGCAGGGTAGGCTGCACCCGTCAGACCATCATAGCGCTTGAGGCAGAAAAATACGTGCCTTCTATATCCCTCGCCTTCCGCATTGCCAGGGTTTTCGGTGTGCCTGTGGAGGAGGTGTTTCAATATGAGGAATAGGTCCTGCTATTTGCAACTGAGGAAGTTCGCCAAGTCTTTCTCATCGGAGGGGACGAAGGCTTTGTATTTTCGGGCGAATTTCTCCTTAAGTTCGTCTGTGGCTAGAAAAGCTGCCACCGGATAACCCACGATTTCGAAGCAGCCCTCCTCGTCCTCGTTATCGCCAAGGTATGCCACCTTGCTGGCATCTATATTCCTCTCCTTGAGCAGCTTCAGCAGCAGCGGGGCCTTTCTTTTATAGATGTTCAAACCGAAGGAGATGGCTTTGCCTCCGTTCTCCTGTAGCACATCCGCCTCGATGAAGTCGAAGTGAGCGTCATAGCCGGCTACCGCGAGAATCCTGGCGATGCCATGTCCGTATCCTGCGGAGAAGATGCCTGTGATTTTCCCGTCATTATGAAACTCTTTGATTGGTCTGAGAACCCTATGGTCTAGACTTGACTGGGTGCGCCGTTTTCTGGCATATTTTTCAATAGAGCGGTGTATTAGCGAGACAGGTACACCCTCGATTATCCGCTCGTTATAAATCCGGAATAACTCCCTTATGAAATCGAAGTTATTGTTGTGACGCCCGCCCTGGTACAGCGCCTCAAGTTCACTCCTTGCCTTGAGGATACGAAGCATCCTGCGGGGGTGGCAGGGGACGGAAGCCCAGAACACATCCCGTGCTGTGTTCTCCAGCACAGGCCTCTCATCACGGTACTCTATCAGCGTACCATTCCAGTCAGCTATTATGACATCGGGTGGCATATCTATAACTCCGACACCCTGAACTTACAGCCCGCCAGTGTGACGATACAAATTATACCATTTTCACCGTGAGATTTTTGAGTGGTTGTTCCAACCCACCCCGTACGTTCGGACAGGCTGGGGAGACTGTCCCACCAATATGACATAAGGAGAGGGCGGTCGGCACTGCTAGTGCCGACCGCCCTGCTTCTATCTTTCGCTTAGCCTTCAGCCTATTACTGTGGCTGATGCTGGCTTCTCATCTTGGCAAAGCATGCATCGCAGTAAACAGGGCGTCCACTGCGAGGCTGGAACGGGACTTCTGCTTCGGTGCCGCAGGAAGCGCAGGTTACCTTTGACTTCTCGCGTGGCCCTTTGTTGGAAGCTCCCAGGCGTCCCTGCCGCCGCGCTGACCGGCAATCCGGACAGCGACCAGGCTCGTTTTCCAGTCCGCGCGACTTGTAGAATTCCTGCTCGCCAGCACTGAAAACGAACTGGACGCCGCAGTCACGGCAGGTCAGGTTCTTGTCCGCAAACGCCATAGCTAGACCTCCTTTCCCAATCGATTAGCCAGGCCTCGTCTTCGATGCGCTCTGCGGCCCAAGTTCCTATCTGAGACTCCTGAGTTCCACGGGTTAAACTAGAAAAAGTTCTCCCTGGGTGAATATTGCCTCTCGGTTCCTGGGACCCGAAGCTGATACACCTCGTAACGAGGTCTATGCTCCTGAGAGAATATACATCATCGACGCAAAGAATGCAACCGGGGTTTGAGAGATTACCTGCCAATCATATTGCAGCCCCTGTATCCCCATCTTTCCAAAGGAAGGACCGCTCGTACAAGAATCCGCTGTTTTGTCGAACAGGGTCGCCCGAGCTTTCGTTGTTGAGAAATGCCCATGAGAAGAATATTATTAGCAAAAAGAGCGGAGGACATCGAATGATCAAAGCTTTCAACGGGAAGACGCCTAAGATAGCTGATACAGCCTTTGTCAGCGAGTTTGCTTATGTAGTAGGTGATGTCGAGATCGGCGAAGGGTCGGGAGTATGGCCAGGCGCTGTGGTCAGAGGGGACTTCGGCTCGATTCGGATAGGCAGGAACTCCCATATCGAGGACAACGCCGTGGTGCACGCCTGGAAGTATATGGCAATCGGCGATAATGTGACAGTGGGGCACAGCGCTGTTGTCCACTGTCTGAGAATAGGAGATAACGTGCTGGTGGGCAACAATGCCACCGTCCTGGAAGAGACCGAGGTTGGCAGTTTCTGCATCATCGGCGCCAACTCGATGGTCAGAGCGAATCAGAAGATACCGGACAGGTCGTTTGTCGTGGGAGTTCCCGCAAAAAAATCAAAGTAGAGTTCTCGCCGGAAGAAATTAAGAGCCTCCACAGCGAAATGACCAGCAGGTACTTTAAGCCGACAGAGAAGAAAGAGCCTTTGCTGAGCTTAACCGAGCTGGCGGAGCAATACAAGGCGCAAGGGTTGTAGTCACAGAACGTTTGGCAACTCTGCTCATGCCCTAAATCTAGCCAAGTTGAGCCAGTCGCTCCTTCAACCTTACCAGCTTGTCCTTGCGGTCGTTCAGTTTCTGGCGCTCCTTCTCCACTATCGCAGGCGGCGCTTTGCCGGTGAAAGCCTCGTCAGCTAGCAGGCGTTCTATGCGCGCTATCTCCACCTGATTCGCCTCTATCTCCTTCGTCAGTCGGCTCCTTTCGGCATCGGCGTCAACCATGCCCTCCAGAGGCAGGATGACCTCCACGCCCTTGAGCACCAGTATCTTCGTCTGGTCTTTTTTCAGTTTCATATCGCCCGCAGCGCTCACGATGTTCAGCGGCTTAACCCTCGCCAGGGTCGAGATAGCCTGGGCATGAGCTTCCAACGCCTGCCTGGTCTCTCCGGCGGCGATAATCGCCGTGATGAACCTGGCAGGGTCCACCCCGTTCTCCACGCGGGCATTGCGGATGGAGCGCACGATTTCGAACACCGATTCCATCTCTCGCTCTGCCTCAGCATCGAAGGCTCTGGCATCGGCGGTGGGATAAGGTGCAATCATGATTGACGCGGGCTTCCCCTCTGGCTGGCGCTCTCTCAGGCTCTGCCACAACTCCTCGGTGATGAAGGGCATAAAGGGATGAAGAAGGCGCAGGG
Source organism: uncultured Dehalococcoidia bacterium (assembly GCA_964354695.1). Taxonomy (GTDB): domain Bacteria; phylum Chloroflexota; class Dehalococcoidia; order SZUA-161; family SZUA-161; genus CAYHAX01. The sequence continues at coordinate 266 of CAYHAX010000321.1, read as the reverse complement.
ATGTCTCCAGCACCTGGACTAGCAGCGGAAGGGGGGAGTTGGGCTCTTCATTATGGCGAAGCCTTATCTTGGTAATCTCGATATACCAATCGCAGTACTCAGTCCACAGGAAGTCATATATTCTACGCAGCGACTCGCCGAACTGGAAATCATCGTTCAGTTGGGTCACCTCGGCTGTCAGATGGTTCAGCCGGCTCAGTATCCAGCGGTCCTCTGTGGTGAGGGCGCCTGGTTGGATTTTCATCTCTGCATCATCCATCTTGCTG
>CAYHAX010000320.1:0-4640 GCA_964354695.1 uncultured Dehalococcoidia bacterium | reverse complement strand
ACCGCTTTGCTTGAGCTGCGCCATTATCTTCTTGCCGAGCTCGACCTGCGCCTCCTCGAACCGGCGCCTCGCCTCGAGACCAGCCAGCGCAGCCTTCCTTCCCTCGCTTCGGCTGAAGCCCATCTTCACCGCAATATCCGTCAGGCTCTTTATCGCATCCTCATTGCCCCTGCCGAAATCGAGTATCGGTATCAGCAGCCTCTTACCCAATCCAAAGGACTGACGTATGATGTACGGCGATGCCTGCACCAGAGGGCAGGAGTATTTCTGGTCCTCGTCCCCATCTTTCAAGCCCATGCGTATAGCGCATGGGTAAAGTATGTAGTCCACATTCTTGAGGTTAGCCACATGTCCGTGAAGGAGCTTGAGCGGGAAGCAACTGTCGGTATAGCTTAGCTCGACAGCCTCCTCCATGATTTGGTTGTTAGTCTTGCTGGACAAATGCACCTTCGCGCCCAGCGAGTTGAGGAACCCGATGAGCATGGGGGCATAATCGAACACCACAAGCGAGCGAGGGATGCCCACAGAAGGTCCAGTTCCCTCGCCCTCTCTGTAATCCCTGAACAACAGCTTCTCGCGCGCGTCGAAAGCGGTTTCCATCCGCTCTCGGCTGATGGTGCTATCGAAAAGGTCGCACCTGCTGCCGTAGAACGTCGCCTTCTCTCCGGGTATCTCCAGTCGGCTTATGGTGCAGTTGTTATCGCATCTCTTACAGATAAAGGTGGAAATCTTGTAGCCAGCATCAACGACCTTCTGGAATCCCTTGAACCTGGAACCATCCTTGCCAGCCATCTCCTCCCTTGCCAGGAGCGCAGCGCCTATGGCGCCGCTGACCTCCTTGTGCTCGGGCACAAGGGTTGTCTTCCCCTCCAGCGCCTTCTTGAACGCAGAGACAACCGCATCGTTGTAAAATACAGCTCCAGTCAATATAACCCTATTGCCCAGCTTCCTCGTGCCCAGAACCTTGGAGAGATAATTTGCTGTGATAGCCTTGGCGAGGCTGGCAGTTATCACCTCGATGGGCAAACCCTCTTGCTGGGCTGCAGCCACAGCCTGCCCCATGAAGGCAGCGCACCTGGAGCCTAAATCTATAGTATGCGGCGCATTGAAAGCCAGCCTGGCGAACTCACCGTTATGAACGCTGACACCGAGTTGCTCAGCCAACTCATCTATGAAGCTGCCCGTTCCAGCAGCGCACGCCTTGTTCATCTGATAATCAACGACAACGCAGTTTCGCTTGATAACGAGCTTCGAGTCCTGTCCGCCGATCTCGATGATATCAGCCTCGGGGTCAATCTCTGCAGCAGCCCTGGTCTGGGCTGTGATTTCGTTCTTTATCAAATCGGCGCCGATGACGCTGCCCACTAGGTATCTGCCCGAGCCGGTGACGCCCACTCCCGCAATCCTGGCGTTGTCGCCAATATCCCGAATCAGATTGCGGAACACCTGCTTCACCGCCTCGACAGGATTCCCCGCAGTCATGAGGTAATTCTTCGCCATCACCTTCTTGCCAGTCTCATCGAGTATCACTGCCTTGGTGCTCGTGGAGCCAACGTCCACCCCCATATAGCCCGCAAACGGAGCCTCAATCTTCGGGGCTTTCCAGCCGTCCTTCTGCACCACCTTCTCCAGCTTGGGCATCTCGAAGTAGCGTAGCTTAACCTCAGTCTCCTTAAAGAAAACCACCTCTGAACCCTTCCCCGATTCCCTGGCTAGCACTGCCGAGCCAACAGCCTCAATACAAAGGTAATTCTCAGGGACAATAATATCTACAGGATGCCCGTTTCGCGCCGACAGTGCCTCGTTGAGCACCTTCAGCATAGCAGGATTGGTGGCGACGCCGCCCACGAAATAGATTGGCTCCTCGAAGACACCCCTTTTCAGCGAGACCACCATCCTCGCAATGCTCTCGCACAAAGCGTAGAGCATTGCCGACATAGGAACACCCTTCTGCTGCAGATGGATGAGGTCGCTCTTGGCGAAGACGCTGCACCGAGCGGCTATTCGCGGCGCGGCGCCCTCGCATTCCAGCGCGATGCGGGCAAAATCCTCCAGACTGATGCCGATACGGTACGCCTGCTGCTCCAAAAACCTGCCTGTGCCCGCAGCACAGAGCGGGTTCGAGACAACATGCCAGGGCTTCTTCAGCCCATCCTCAAGCGCAACAACAAAGGAGCTTTGACCTCCGATTTGTATGATAGTCTTGGCATGGGGATGAGATTGAAGCAAACCCGAAGCGATAGACAGAGTGCTGGAGTACTCAGCCCAATTCAGCTCCTTGGGTATCACACCTCTGCCTGTGCCGGAAACACCAGCCGTAGCGATTTGCTGGAGGTTGAACTTCTCGCCCAAACGGGAGATGAGGGAATTAACTGCGGCCTTGGGGCTGGCGGTTATCTTCTCTGAGCCGAGATAGACCGCCTTGCCCTCCTCAGAGATTAATGCGACCTTAGCACATACAGAGCCGACATCCAGACCTAAAGAGTAACTCATAATGCTTAGATTTTAGCACAAGATGAGGTTATCTTGAAGTGGTGCACGTACTCTAATCGAATTCTACACCTGCCTGCACTTATCAATACCGCTTAAAAGATACCAGAGTCAACCGATTTAAGCAATAGGATTTTGTCACAATTAGCTATCAGTCTTCAATTATCAGATAGCAGAAGTCCTTCAAAGCTTACGCTGACGGCTGAAAGCTCATTCTGCACTTTGCCATTATAAGTCTATCCCCATCTTTTCCCTTATCTCCGCCTTCACCAGCCTCACGGCCTTCCTGTTCAGATGAATATCATCACCGGCGTACTCCTTCAACATCAAACCATCTCTATCAGCAACCTTGTCATAAATATCTATGAACATGTACCCGTTCCTCTCGCAATGAGCCTTCAGCCTCTCGTTGAACATCCTGTTTATCCGGCTGCGTATCTCAGGCGTGCCGTAGAAGGGATACTTGTACTCGTTACCCACCTTCGTGGCAGGAGACACGCAGTAAACGCAGAAATTCACCCCGCGCTCCTTAAGCTGCGCCATGACCTCACCGTAATTCGCAATCGTCCTGTCTATCAACTCGGCAATGGGGTACTTCCCCTCGCTCTTCCTGTGCTGGTAATAGATGTGTATCCTGCAATCTATCTCCCCGAAGGACAGCATCGCTACATCCTTCTTGCCCATCCTCCCAATCACCTTGAACATCTTAATGTTAGAGCCTGTGCTGCTGTTCTTGTTCGCCAGATTGTACGCTGTAGCCGCACCGAGGTGGTACGCCAGAAACGGCATGCTCCCCCTGAATGGAACCACATGGCTGTCCCCTACCACGTGGATAAGCGGCTTGCCCCGCGACCTCGCGTAGAGCACAGTGAAGGCATTGAAGAGGAAGATAACGATGTTCCTCAGCCCGTTCTTAACCGGACTTATCGCCCACAATATTATGTAAATAAAAAAATAATGCCTCCCCTGCACCCTGGAGACCTCTTTCGCCATGCGAAGAGTACCCCTTATGCCGCCGGAGACATTATTCTGGCTCACAAGACACTATTTTAATACACGGCTAAAGATTATCAATCACTGCTTTGAGTTTGGCGCTCACCTCTCTGCCCACCTCCCCCAGCTTGGTATTCTTCACAGCCGCCATAGAAGCCACAGGGTCTACAGCAGCAACCTCTACTTTGCCACCGGGAAACTCCTGTACTATCACGTTGCACGGCATCATCAGCCCAATTTTATCCTCCAGTTGCAGCGCCTTATAGGCGAAGGGCGGGTTGCACGCCCCCAATATTCTATACTTCCTGAAATCCACGTTCAGCTTCTTCTTCAACGTCTCCTTCACATCTATCTCAGTGAGGACACCGAAGCCATCCTTCTTCAACGCCTCGGTTACCTTGGCAATAGCCTCCTCAAACGACATCCTCAACGTCTTGCTGAAATAGTAACTCACGATTCCTCCTTTCTCACCCACCCCTCAAAAAACCCAGCACCTCTTTGTTGAACCTGCCCCTCATCTCCATAAAGAAGGCATGGGAGCCACCCTCAACAAGGACTAATTTGGCATTGGGTATGCCGCTCGCTATTATTTCCGAGTAATGCGGTGAAACGAGTCTGTCACCGCTTCCTGTTATCACCAGCGTGGGCGCTTTAATCAGGTGCAGCCTGTCCAGTGTGGTGTAACTACCTATCGCCGACATCTGCTCAAAATGGCCCTCGAGTTTGATTGATTTCATGCGGCGCTTAGATAAAGGCGTGAGTATCATCCGATATAGTCTCTTATTAAAGGCTAAGGTTACCATGGCGCTCATCATCTTTGTCATATCGATGCTTCTGATATCAACATTGGTGCTGCCCTCCGGGATACCGAGCGCCTTCATCATCTCCGGATGGACATCGTTGACCTCCCTGCCGGCAAAGGTGCTGCCCAGCACCAGCTTCATCACCCTGTCGGGGTATGAGATTGCAACCTCCTGAGCCACCAATCCCCCCAGAGATAGCCCCAGTATATGGGCTTTGGCTATGCCCAGATGCTCCATCAACCCCACCACATCCTCAGCCAGCGTCTTAATGGTATAAGGCTTATCTAAGCCCTCGGTTCTGCCGATGCCCCTGTTGTCGAAGATTACCACCTTGAAGTGCTTTTTGAAGACGCC
>CAYHAX010000319.1:0-5700 GCA_964354695.1 uncultured Dehalococcoidia bacterium | reverse complement strand
AGCCAAAACAGCCCAGGCGGAGGGCTCGCTTCCTGCCATCGCCTTGCCCGAGATAGTCATCGAACACCCTCAGAACCCCGAGCACGGCGACTACGCCTCCAGCCTCCCCCTGAAATTAGCCAAGGTAGCCCGCATGAACCCCATGACCATAGCGAACACCCTGGCAAAACTCCTCACCGAAACCCCAGAAGTAGCAAGAGTCTCGGTAGTGACACCAGGTTTCATCAACTTCTTCCTCACGGACAAATGGCTCACCGAGCAAGTGCAGGAAATATTGAAAGAGGGCATGAACTACGGCAACCTCACCCTGGGCAAAAACGCCAGAGTGCAGATTGAGTTCGTCAGCGTCAACCCCACAGGACCCATCCACGTCGGACACGGACGAGGCGCGGTACTGGGCAGTACCCTGGCAAACGTGCTCAAAGCCGCCGGCTACTCAGTGCAAAGAGAATATTATGTAAACGACGCCGGCAACCAGATGGACGCCTTCTTCCGCTCCCTGCACTGCCGCTATCTGCAGGCACTGGGAGAGGAGTGCGAGCTGCCCGCCGACGGCTACAAAGGCTTCTACCCTGTGGAGCTCGGCAAGCTAATCGCCGCTGAGAAAGGCGACGCCTTCCTCAGAATGCCCGCCGAGAAAGCTGTCCCGGAGATAGGCAAGCTTGCGCTGCCCAGGGTTATAGCGGATATCAGGGCTGACCTCGAGCTTCTCAAAGTGGATTTCGACGTCTGGTTCAGCGAGCGCACCCTCTTCGAGCAGGGACAGTATGAGCAATCTATGGCTGCGCTGAAAAGAGCCGGACATATCGAGGAAAGAGAAGGGGCGCTGTGGTTCGTCTCCACTGCCCTCGGCGAGGACAAGGATAACGTGCTGGTGCGCTCCAATGGCTCTCCCACCTACTTCGCCTCAGACATAGCCTACCATTACAACAAGTTCCTGGAGCGCGGCTTCGAACGCGTAATAGACATCTGGGGAGCTGACCACCAGGGGCACGTATCCCGAATGAAAGCCGTTGTCGGCGCGCTGGGAATCAATCCCGACAGGCTGGAGATAATAATCTCTCAGATGGTCACCCTCCGCCGCGGCGAAGTCCAGATAAGGATATCCAAACGCACCGGCGAGCTCATCACCCTCCGCGAGCTTGTGGAGGAGGTGGGTCCGGATGCCTGCCGCTTCTTCTTCCTCTCCCGCTCCGCAGACAGCCAGATGGACTTCGACCTTGAGCTAGCCAAGAAGGAGTCGGCAGACAACCCCGTGTACTATGTCCAGTATGCCCACGCACGAATCGCCAGCATCCTGCGCCTAGCTCAGGAGAAGAACTTGGATTACTCAAAAGGCGATGTGGGATTGCTGACGCATCCGGCTGAATTGGAACTGATTCGCAAGATGGTGGCGCTTCCCGAGCTGGTCGAGCTTGCGTCCCAGAAGCTCGAGCCTCACCACCTGCCGTACTTCGCCCAGGAACTGGCGACGTCCTTCCACGCCTTCTACAAGCAATGCCGCGTGGTCTCCGAAGATAGCGCTTTGAGTTGCGCCCGCCTCAAGCTGGTAGAAGCCACGCAAATAGTCCTCGCCAGGACCCTGGAGCTAATGGGGATGAACGCGCCGGAGCGGATGTAAGCCTTTAAAGCTTCTGGTCTTTGTATTTCTTCGCCAGCAGGGGATAGAAGGCGAAATGCCCTTCCGTCCAGCTCTTCTGCTTATCCGTAGCCTCGCCCCTTATCTTCGCCGGCACCCCGGCAGCGAAAGAGCCTGAGGGGATTTTCATGCCCTCGGTTACCACCGAGCCCGCTGCGATAACGCAGTAGTCGCCTATCTCGGAGTTATGCAAGGTGGTAGCATTCATGCCGATGAGAACGTTGTTCCCCACCTTCCTGCTGTGCACCACAGCGCCGTGCCCCATGATTATATTGTCGCCGATCTCCATATCGTTACCTGCATGCACACTACAGTTGTCCTCGATATCCACATAGCGCCCTATTTTTATCTTGGCGAAATCGCCCCTTATCACAGCACCGGGCCAGACATTGGAGTACTCCCCGATCTCGACATCGCCGATTATGTAGGCTGCCTCGCTGATAAAAGCTGTTTCCGAAATCTTTGGCATCTTTCCGTCGAAGCTCCGTATCACCTGAAACCTCCTGGTCCTCTAAAAGGGAATGTGCGGGTATTATATCTGCTTTCCTGGAAAGGTGCAAAGGCATTTTATTTACCATCTCCCCTTCGCAGAAGTAGTCGAGTCGAGTGCGTGCAATAGTCACCACGCGTTAACATCAGAAAAATGGCTGCCTGGTTCTTTAAATACTTCGACCAGCTTCAAAGCCCTCGGCAATGGCGTCACGGATGCGCCGCGGCTCCAGAGAGTCACCTATCACGTAGACGCTCCCGAATCTCTCCTTCAGGGCAGCTACCGGCTCCGAATTCGAGCGGGCGCCAGCAGCCATTACGTAGGTATCAGCCCGCAGGTTCCTGAGTTCCCCCGCCTCGGTTCTAACAATGGGGCCATCGCTGTTAAAGCCCTCGTACTTAACTCCAATCAGCATCTCTACTTTCTTCCGTGCCAGGTCGTCGAAAAGCCTCTCCTTTATCACAGGGCCTTCTTTTGCCAGCGCCTGCTCCTTTATTTCCACTATGGTGATCTTTTTCCCTCGATCAGCCAGAAGATTGGCGGTCTCACAGCCAACCCCCTCAGCCCCGATAACCACCACATTCTCTCCCACCGCAGCCCTGCCGGTCAGCATGTCTATAGCAGATACAACCTTAGCCTTATCCACTCCCATGATTTCAATCTTCACTGGCGTAGTGCCCGCTGCCCAGACGACTGCATCCGGACGATATGCCTCAATCCTGGCTAATGTAGCCTCGCTCCCAAGCTCCACCTTAACGCCCAGCTTCTTCAGTTGAATCTCAAAATACTCTACAAGCAGGGAAATTGCTTCCTTATGCGGGGGCACAGCAGCCGCCTTGAGCAACCCGCCCAACTGACTTTCCCTCTCCAACAAGGTTACATCGTGGCCCCTGAGCCTTGCCACCCTGGCTGCCTCCATCCCCGCTGGCCCACCTCCGACCACCACCACTCGCTTGGGGACCTGGGCGAGGCCGATTTCGTACTCGCGCTCCCTGCCCACAGCAGGATTAACGGTGCATCTCACCCCGGCCTGGTTAGGGCCACCGGGGTTCATAATTGCTTGAATGATATCCTGAAAACTGGTTTCCAGACATTCCAGGCAGCCAATGCAGGGCACGATATCTTGTAGCCTGCCCTCCGCTACTTTCTTCGGCAGGTAAGGATCGGCGATTAGGGCTCTGCCCATAGCGACCATATCCGCTACCCCCTCCCTCAGAGCCCACTCCCCCACGTCCGGTAGAATCCGTCCTACTGCAATAACAGGTACACTTACGCTGCTCTTGACCCGGGCAGCACCGGCCAGATGGAAACCCGGCACATCGGGACACAGAGTAGCAAATTGTGCGCCGTAGCCGTATGCCGAGACACTAACGGCATCAACCCCCGCCTCCTCTGCCCAGTGCGCCACCTGCGCTGCCTGAGCATAGTCGATGGCCGGCTCAATGCCGTACTCTGCCGCATTTATGCGGCACCACAGGGGATAATCAGGGCCCACAGCCGCTCGACAGGCGCGAATCACCTCGAGCAGGAACCGGGCACAGTTATCCAGGCTGCCTCCGTACCGGTCTCCTCGCTGGTTTAGGCTCGGAGAGAGGAACTGTGCCAGCAGGTGGCCATGAGCGCTGTGGATCTCTACGCCGTCGAACCCGGCCTTTTTCGCCCGTACCGCTGCCTCAGCATGGCGCCTTACTAGCTCTTCTATTTCCGCAACGGATAGCTCCTTTACAGGTTCTCCAGCCTGAGAGAGTGATGTCGATGGCCCCACCGGCTGCTGCCCAGTGATGGCCGAACTGGCGTCTCTACCTCCATGTTCGAGCTGGGTGGCAGCTCGAGCGCCACCCCTCTTTATCGCCCGAGCCAGTTCTGAGAGCCCTTCGAGAAACTTATCATGGTCAATACTGATCTGGTTTGGCAATGCCTTCCCTCGGGGGTAATCGACTGAGGTATTTTCTACTATGATGAGGCCCACGCCGCCTTTGGCTCTCTCCTCGTAGTAATCCACAAGCCTCGGGCTCACAAAGCCTTCTTGCGTGCCGAAGTCCGTGCCCATAGCCGGCATGACTATGCGGTTTTTAACCGTCATGCGTCCTATTCTGATAGGTTCAAACAGCCTCTGTAACCCCATCATCTCCGCTGTCCTCCTTTACGGCACAACGCCGAATCTGACATTGCTCAACTAATTCGGTTTTAGTTAGTATTACGCTATTATTTAGCCTTACACTAACTATTTATATAATACTAAGTGCATTTCCGTTTGTCAATACCACATTTCAAAATCGGTAGGATTAGTTAGGCAAAGATGTCTAGAAAGGGCCACGTCTTCCCCGGCGCTGCCGCCTGTGCAAAGCCCTGCAAAGCTATCGAACATCAGTAACTCCTCTCTCTTGACGGGAGAGGCTAGGGCACAGCGCGCTGTGCCCTACTAGATGCAAACAAGCTTCGCACCGACCATCCCCAGCCTACACGCCCACTACTCATGTATTCCTCTTCCTTGACAAATGCCCACCCCAATGGTGTATGCTCTTTCCGAAAATACAACCAGGAGAACACCATGTCCACGTCTTCCGACAACCAAGCCCTCCGCCAGCGCCCCCTGGAGATACTGCGTAACCTCATCCGCTTCGACACCACCAACCCCCCTGGCAACGAATCCGAATGCATTACTTATGTAGACAAAATCCTTGCCGGCGCAGGCTTCGAGACAACTATATTAGCCAAGACGCCCAGCCGACCCAACCTCATCACGCGCCTGAAGGGACAGGGCAGCGCGCCGCCTCTGCTGCTCTACGGACACGTGGACGTAGTAACCACCCTTGGACAGGTCTGGACACACCCGCCCTTCGAAGGGAAAGTCGTTGACGGCTGCATCTGGGGCAGAGGCGCCCTTGACATGAAAGGCGCCATAGCCATGATGCTCTGCGCCTTCCTCAGAGCCAGGGCAGAAGGCTTCTCCCCGGCAGGCGACATCATGCTGGCCATCCTGTCCGACGAAGAGGCTGGCGGAGACTTCGGGGCCAAATACCTTGTGGAGAACCACCCCGAGCACTTCAAGGGCGTACGCTACGCCCTGGGCGAGTTCGGCGGCTCCAGAATTTACTTCGGCAAGAAGAAGCTCTACCCCATCATGGTCTCGGAAAAGCAGCTTTGCTGGATGAAAGCGGTTGTGCGCGGACCCGGCGGGCACGGATCCTTCCCCATGCGCGGCGGCGCTATGGCGAAGCTAGCTCGACTGCTTCAGCAACTGGAGCGAAGGCGTCTTCCCGTGCACATAACGCCCCCAGCACGCCAGATGATTGAGAGCATGGCATCTGCTCTCTCGTTCCCTTCGAACTTGGTTCTGCGCCAAATCCTCAACCCTCATCTGACAGACTTTATGCTGAAACGCCTGGGCGTAAAAGCGAAAGCGCTGGAACCGATGCTGCGGAACACCGTCAACGCCACCATCGTCCGCGGCGGCGAGAAAGTCAACGTCATCCCCACCGAGATTACGTTGGAATTAGACGGACGCTTGCTGCCCGGCTTCGTCCCCGATGACATGATAGCCGAGCTACGCAAGCTTATCGGCGACGAA
>CAYHAX010000318.1:0-3613 GCA_964354695.1 uncultured Dehalococcoidia bacterium | reverse complement strand
ACGCGCCGCGTGGCTTGAACGATCCCGTCTTTTGAAAGAGCTCATACTTCAGATAGACATTCGCTCTCAACTGCTGGCTCAGGCTGGAGCTTCTCAGCAGCGGAGTACGGCGGATATACGGCTCAATCTCAAGGCGCGCCTCTTGGATATCCTGAAGGCTGATCATTAATTACCTGCCCTTCCCGATAGAAATACAGACACAATCTATCTATTTTATCTCAAATAATGCGGGGTATACCAGCAATGCTTCCCCCAATGAGCAGCTAAGTTTGTTGATCGTGGAAATGGCGGGCTAACTCCGAGGCGTACGCCAAGCCCAATTCGCCATATTCCGTTTCCAACCATTCAGAAAAGCGGGTCGTTCCATTTAGAGTCTGATCAGAGGTCAGCAAGCCATCCATCAGGCCGCGCAGCTCGTCGGCGGTCAAGATAATGTCACCGACTGCCAGCCCAACGAACTTTCCGAGGGCGATGCCCATTCCCGGTGGCACGTGGATCAACCTGGCGCCTGGCCTGACCCTGGTGGCGATCAGGCGGACGAAATCCTCAAATTTATAGGCTTCCGGACCCAGCGCGTCCACCAGACCCGTGACCCCATCTTTTGCGCCCGCCACAGCAATGGCGGCGAGATCCGTGATGTAGACCGGCTGCAGGCGGTATTGACCCGAGCCAAAAATGGGAAATAATGGGAATCGTCGCAGTAGCCAGGCAATGTTGTTCACCAGGATGTCACCCGCACCGAATACCAGCGTTGGGCGGACAATGCAGTACGGCAAACCCAAATCTATAAGCAGCTTTTCTTGCTGACCTTTTCCCCGATAGTAAGGCAAGCTGGATTGGACCGAAGCATTGGTCACGCTAATATGGACGATCTTGCCCACACCGGCTTTACGGGCGCAGTCGAATAAAATCGCTGTATTCTGGACGGCCTGCTGGTAGGTTGCGCCGCCATACTCAAAGCGAATCCAATAAGTGTTATATAGTGTAGCTGCCCCGGTCATGCTTGCGACTAACGCCTCGGGGTTATCAAAATTGTACGAGAACGCCTGAACCGTCTCCCCAAATGGGTTTGGCTTTTCTGGATGGCTGGTAATAGTCCGCACCGGTTCACCAGATTGCAGCAGATGCCGGGTGATGGCTTTGCCAATATATCCGAAAGCGCCTGTGACAACGTTCATTCTTGCAGATGCTTTTCTATCTCAAGGATCTCGCAATAGATGTGCACCGGGATGCGGTCCGGGTCGACCACGATGAACGAGCGGTGCCCCCAGGGGCGGTCTTGCGGCGGTCCTTCGACCTGCGCGCCAAGGGCGACCAACCCGGCATAGCAGTTATCCACCGCCTCGCCGTCGGTCAGGCGCAGCGCCAGGTTGATGGCGACCGGCGCCGGACCGGTGTAGGCCTCCCCCGCGGCTGCCCCGTAGATCTCAATCACACTACCGCCGCCAGCAGAAAGCAGCGCCCCCTTCCCGTTTGAGCGATCCCAACCGCCGAGATATGTCATGCCCAGCGCCTCGCGGTAGAAGTGCTCGCTGCGCGCGAAATCCCGTGCGTGGAAAGCAAAACGAAACTCTAATGTATCCACTTTTTACCTCCGCATCTCTACTGGGTGAGCTAGATCAAGAACCCGGTTGTCCAATCCCAGCAACGGTTATTTCGGCTGCGCCAATCATCTGATCGAGGGCGATTTCTGGATGACGCTTTCTCATACACAACTACCGTCTCATCCAAAGCTGAGCGGCGGATTTCAGGACTTAAGAAATTAGCCGTCTGCAAATCCGCCTTAGGAACCGCTGAGCTTCGCGACGATTCCCGCGATCCGTCGATCACGGGTCTCCTGGGCTTTTGCCGACTCAACCTGGCGAACATATTCCTTGCGCACCGAGTACGACAACCCATCGAATGCAGCCGCTGCGCCACGTTCCTCTAGCGCTGTTGCCAGGTCATCTGGAACGTCAACGGTTCGCGGCTCCGTGTCAAGCTCGAGGGTGACCTCCAGCGTGTCACCCGCCTTCACGCCCGCCGCTTCCCGGTTTTCGGCGCTCAAGGGAAGCATGAACACCTCGCCCATAACAGCCATGGTGGTTCGATAGGTGTAGCCGTTCAGGCTCACCCTCACCTTGGGCTTTTTCCCCGACCCCAGGGCTGCCACGGCCTCAGCCGGAACCCGCAGACCGGTGGCGTTCTTTTCATTATCTTTCAAAACGGTAGTCGTATATGTTGTTTTCACAGCTCATCCCCAAATGTTGGAATTATTCGATCAGGCTTTCAGCCTGGCTACGTGGATAAAGAAACACCAATTTTACCCCTGGTTCATGGCACTGATATCCATATACATGATTTCCCACAAGTGTCCATCCAAGTCCTGAAATCCACGCCCATACATCCATCCCTGGTCTTGCGGTTCACTCGAGGTTTTTCCTCCAGCCTGCAAGGCTGTGTTGACCATCTCATCTACATTTTCACGGCTATCTGCAGATAAGGTGACAAGGACTTCCGTGCTTTTGTGTGCATCGCTGATTTCTTTTGGGGTGAATGTTTTGAAAAATTTCTCCACCAGGAGCATCACGAAGCTATCCTCGCCCACAATCATGCAGGTGGCATTCTCGTCAGTAAATTGAGGATTAAATTTGAAGTTGAGTTTGGTAAAAAATTCTGTATCCGTTCAGTTGGTATAAGCGATGAACCGAGCAAACGACTTAATTTACGGGCAACAAGGAAGGGGCGGCTATGCCGAACGTATGAGCTTTGCAGGCTGCAGTCAAGTAGTCCAGCACATCTCGATTTTGTTGACCCAATGTAGTCACAATCGTCAGAATGCGCTCAACAAAGCGGCTTCCGGCCTCGCTTTGGGTTCCGAAACTACGTCGACGCCAAATGACGCCCCGTCGCAAGGCTCGTTCGGCAGCATTATTGGTCGGTTCTATGCCTTCCTGGTCCACAAAAGTCCAGAGTGCCTGCTCCAACTTCAAGATATTTTGGCAGGTTTTCCGAGTTTGGTGGTGTTTCACGCAGGTTCCAATATGGAGCAGGCAGTGAATTTCGTAGCGGATCGGCTGCATGGCGGCTTGAAAATCGAGACGGGAGAGGGTTCCATCCCGGACCCGATACCACAAGCCAAAAAACTGTTTGACCTGAGCCAACAGCAGACGGCCGATGATCTTGGATTGGCCACCTCGCTCCAACAGCGCCTGGAAATCCCGTTTCAAATGCGCCCAGCAGGCTTGCCTTTGGGTTGGATCCAACCAGTTGTAAGCGCTGTAGCGATCCGAACCCACAATCCCATCGAAATCCGCGCCCAACAATTGTTCGGCGCCTGCTGCCCCGCGGGTTTGGAACAACCGAAAGACGGTCACAGACGGCGTGCTGCACACCCACAGCCAGAAGTTGCGGGTCAATTCATGCCAACTCGTCTCGTCCAGGTTCACGGCCGCTTGCTGTTGGACATGTTCTTGAGCTTCCTGAACCGCTTCTTCCAACGCCTGGCTCACACAGCGTTCCTGAGCCGGAATACTTCCCAAGCTAATCTCAACGTGAAAGATACTTTGCAGCATTTCAGCGATATCCCGCTGGCTGACCCCGAAACGCCCACCCAAATATCCGATCAAGGCTT
>CAYHAX010000317.1:0-3275 GCA_964354695.1 uncultured Dehalococcoidia bacterium | reverse complement strand
AGCCCTGGTTCGACGCAGCGAGAGAAGGGAAATGTATGGGGACCCCAGTTATTCTCCACAATCGCCGAGAACACGCCAGTGCCCTTCCCATTGGCATCTGCATGTTCAAACCCAATGGCTGTCAGGTCTGTGGCGCTCTTACCTTCTGCAAATAGCGGCATGCTGCCCACGATAGCACCATCTGAACGTTTGATAAATAGCAGATTTATACGCGGCTCTGCATTGTCTGCAATAACTATCAGCCCGTCTTTGGGAGTTCCAGTTATTGTCACCGATGTTCCTGAGCCGACGCTGATGAGGCCAGCCTTTCGCTCAGCAGCTTTAGAGTACCCCGTGCGCCAATCTATGACTGGCCTGCCGCTGCTATCGTGGCTGAAACGGTACATGGCTTGGTCTGAGATAATGAAGGCTCCCTCCTCGCCAACGGCGAAGGAGTTCTCCACCAGCTCGCCCTGCAGCCGCATATGCTGCACTGCGCCGGAGTCCATATGTAGTGTGCCTACGACCCCCTGCACGCTGGCGAACCAATAGTACTTGCTGTTCCAATCCGGAAGCACAAACGCAGGGCTATCATCTGTTCCGGGCACCATATACTTCGCCAGGTCGTATTCGTGCACCAGCTCAAACTTCTTGCTCTTCACCATATCCGGAGCCTGCACGACTTGAACGGTATTCTTGGTTGTGGGCACAACGGCACGATCCAGGTGGTCAAGATAGAAATACATACCTGCGCCGAGATACTCCCAGGGTCTTACGCCTCTAAAGAAAAAGGTCCAATGCCTGGGGGGCAGGTCATATAATGCCAGTATCTCCAGAGTATCAGGGTTCATTAGCTCCAGCCTCAATTTCATGCCATTGCCGTAGACCCCGACAAGACGTCTCTTACTGTCAAAGGTGATTGTGCCATATCCTCCAAAGCCCTCAGTCCTCGAGATGACTTCTGAATTCACCCCGAGCGGTCCGCTCGCCTCATAGGTGTCGCTGATATAAGCATCGCAATGCATGTTACTGCCGGGATTAGGTGCCATATAGGGGTGCTGGGGAACTTTCACATGTAGTATCGGCTTGGAGAACTCCTGGGGATGGAATCGGATTAGCTTATCACGCTCCGGCACCAGAAAGCGAAGCGGACAATTGGGAATAGGTTTTGTTTTGCCCGGGCGCAGCTTTGTTATTAACAGAATACAGATAGCGCTTATTGCCAGCGAAGCCAGGGCTACGTATGACTGCACCTTCTTCTTCATTTTGCACTCTCCTTTTTGCTATTTAGATGCCAGAAATGCGTCCATTACATCGAGGGTCTTCTTCATGACCACGAGGTCGAATATCCTGTCCTTGGCGTCCTTGGGCAACAACTCGATGGATTTGGTAGTTGCCGAGTCGTACTTCGCTGTGGGGAATTTCTTCAAGACCGCATCCCTCTGCTGCTCGTTTGTGGGCACCGAGAGTTTCTTGAGACCAGCGAAAGCCTCCTGCGCCAAGTGCGCCAGCCCAGAGCTCTGAAGTTTCTCCAATCGCTCTTCATTTATCCAGATGTTTATGGGGAAAGTCTGCGACATCTTATACCTCCATCGGTGGAACAGTGATAACAGGATTTCTCTTAGCCAGATACTCCTCGGTTACGAAAGGAGAGCCGAAGCCGTACTTCTCTCCAGACTCCATGACCAGGTCGAAGACCTCTGGTCTGAATATCAAGCGCGGCGGCTTGACCCCGTCCTGTATGATGCTCCTGATAAGGGTGCCGCTGAACGCCTGCTGCTCTTTCTCATGCCCGCAAAGCCCTGAATAGGTTACCTCTCCGCAGACCGGACAATACCACCATTCCAATGTCAGCACAGAACCTATGCCCAGGTCGGGGACTCTGGAAAATATCTCGTGGGCAGCGTAGGGCGAGTAGTAGGTACCCACGCCAGCGTGGTCTCTGCCAAACATGTGGTGGGTGCAGCCCAAATTCTTCCTTACAATGGCATGGAAGATAGCCTCTCGGGGACCGGCGTAGCGCATATCCCACAGCAGAATGGATGTGAGATGAATGCCTTCCTTGAAGTAGCCTGCCTTCCCCAGCGCCTCGTGGGTCAGCACAATCGCCTCATCTATGTAGTCGCCGGCTCTCTTCTCACCCACCACGCAGCTCACCAGGACGGCATCGGCATTAGAGGCAAACCAGGCGCCTTTCATCAGCCACTCATGACCAGTATGGGGCACATTCCTGGTTTGATGAGCAATAACCCTCTTCCATCCCAGCTCTGCTACCTTCTGCCTGAGCACCTTGGGCGGATACCAGTATTTATCGAAGGGCGGGTTTATCTGGGGCGGATTTATCAGGGTGATTTTGCCGCCGAGGAATCTGTCCTTGCAGGCGTAAGTTCTCTTCACGCCGGGGTGCTTTTCATCTTTGGTGCCGTAGACCTTCTCAGCCATCAGAGCCTTGTCATAGGAAAAAATTTCGTCCAGCTCGAGCACCGCGAAAGGTTGACCTTGATAAGTGAGAAGGATGGTATCCCCAACGTTTATTTTCCTCTGCTTTATCTCCTCCTCGGAGATATCGAAGACAATGGGGATGCTCCAGATATATCCGCTTTGGAGGCGCATCTCCTTGCAGACCGAGTCCACCTCCCTGGAACCCATAAAGCCTTCGACAGGGGAGAAGAAACCATAAGCGATGCTCATAATCTCGGTCGCCCTCGAACCGTCAATGGGTAGCTTGATTTTTGCCTTCCTAGCTTTATCTCTTCCTTTGACTGGCTCCAGTACCCTGTCGACAAGCTTGCCGCCGTGGGGCGACAAAGCGTTGTTTACCTCTGTCATATAGCCTCCTTATTCAATGCTCAATTCATCAAGCCTTTTTATGTTTGGGTGCAGGCATAATTATGTCGTGCTGCTCCAGGCAGCGAAGAATCTGCTCGGCAGATTCTTCCAGACTGCATTTATCGGTCTCCACAATTATCTCCGCAGCAGTGGGTTCCTCATAGGGGGCGTTCACACCGGTGAAGTCCTTAATTTCGCCTTTTCGTGCTTTCCCCCAGAGACCCTTGGGGTCTCGCTGTTCACACACGCCAACTGAACATTTACAAAATATTTCAAAGAACCTTCCCTTCTCATTCAGAGACCGTGCCTGGGCACGGTCTGCCTGATATGGCGAGATGAAGGCAGTGAGCACAATAACCCCTGCGTCAGCAAAGAGATGGGCAACTTCTCCGATGCGGCGGATATTCTCCTTTCGGTCCTCCGGGGAGAACCCCAGGTTCTTGTTTAGCCCGTGACGGATATTGTCG
>CAYHAX010000316.1:0-9183 GCA_964354695.1 uncultured Dehalococcoidia bacterium | reverse complement strand
CACAGAGGAGCTTTGGTGACGAGATGTCCTTGCTCAGTTAAAGCCCGATAGACGGGTCTTACTTCTTCCAGTACACCGACGACCGCTTTAGCCTCTCCCATATCGCCGTAGCGGTCGGGACTCGGCTCATTGAAGATTATTGCTATCTTCAAGTTCACAGTGTTTTATCCTAGCTAGTTTATAAATTTTTGCTGTGCTAATGAGCAACTCGGTGTTCCGGATACCTCTCCAGAGCAGCAGTGAGCAGAGAGCTTATCAGCCTCTGGTAATTCCAGCCCATCTTATAAGCCATGATAGGCAAATCGCTCGACTTGGGATTGAGCCCGGGCAAAGGATTTATCTCCAGAAAGTAAGGCTTACCCTTCTGGTCTAGCCTGAAATCCATCCGTGCGAAGTCTCGGCACTCCAGTACCTCAAAAGCCTTCAGGCTGAAATCTGCGAGCTTTTTCAGAACCCTTGACTCAAGCTGCGCTGGACACTCATATTCTACTAAGTTCTGCCAGTCTCTCTTAACCTCCAGCGAGTAAACAAAGAACTTGTCTTTTTTCTTGGGGAGAATGCGCATCATCCCCACAATCTCAGGTGGGTTATTACCTATCATCCCCACCGTTACCTCATCACCTGAGATGAACTCCTCCACCATCACAGGCTGCTTGTATTGTTCGAGCAATGCTGTCGTTACCTCAGCCATTTGTTCCGAGCCCTCGACCCTGCAGCCCAGCCTGACGCCCTTGCTCGAGCCCTCGAAAGCAGGCTTCACGAAAGCAGGTAAAGGAAAACTATCCTGACATACAGCTTCCATCTCTTGCCTGTTGCTGATAACCTGCCATTTCGGCGTGCGAACGCCGGCAGCCTGCACCAACTGCTTGGTCACCGGCTTATCCAGACATACCGCCAGACACTGGGGGTCCGACCCCGAATATGGTATGTCCAGCATCTCCAGAACAGCAGGTATCTGAGCCTCCCTGCTTCTATAGTTACCCCTTCCCTCAGCAATGTTAAACACAAAGTCAACATTGCTCTCAATAATGTTGGAAAGAAACCTCTTTCCCCCACTGAGCTTTACAACCGAGTGCCCCATCGACTCTATGGCAGCCTTGATGGAATCTACCGTCTCCAGGGAGTCATACTCCTCGAGAGCATCCTCCGGATAGTCCTTATTTAGAGGCACTTCCTCTTTAAGATCGTACGACAGCCCTATTTTCATCTCTAGCCTTTTCTTCGGTGAACAGCACGAGCTGGGTTAAAATTGGGCGAGCCTTCTTACCATTTCGCCCGTTCTTGCCAGGGGTCTGACCTATGGGCTTGGGCTCATGGTAATGGAAAAAACGACCCTGATAGTTTCTGAATGTCAGCTCATCATCGTTCTGCGCAACAAGATACGCAGGCTGAAGAGGCACCTTGCCTCCGCCGCCGGGCAAGTCCACTACATAGGTAGGAATAGCGATACCCGACGTATGCCCCCGCATTCCTTCTATTATCTTCAGCCCTGTCTCCACGGTTGTGCGCAGGTGCTCTGTCCCCTGCACCTCATCGGCCTGGAACAGATAGTAAGGTCTCACCTTTGACCTGAGAAGATTCTGGCAGAGTCTGATCTGCGTCTTAACGGAGTCATTTACCCCGCGCAGCAGCACCGATTGGTTGTTGACGGGGATGCCGCTGCGAAGCATTCTATCGCATGCCGCAGCAGCCTCAGGCGTTATCTCGTTAGGATGGTTGAAGTGAGTGTTAAGCCATATCGGTCCGTATTTCGAGAGCATGGCGCAGAGCTCATCATCGACGCGCTGTGGCAGCACCACAGGGAAGCGCGTGCCTATACGGATGATTTCCACATGCTCGATTTGCCTCAGTTTAGAGAGCACCTCTTCCAGTCGGTGTGCTGACAGAGTCAGAGGGTCACCGCCGGAGATGATGACATCTCTAATCGCCTTGTCTTTGCGTATCTGGTAGAGCATAACTTCGATTTCAGCAGGAGTACGCACCCAACCGCCGTTCTTCCACTCCCTCTTCCGCGTGCAGTGGCGGCAGAACATGGGACATATATTGGTAAGCACCATCAACACCCTGTCAGGGTAGCGGTGTACCAGCCCTGGGACTAGCGAGTCCCGCACCTCTTCCAATGGGTCCTCCAGCCCCATTCCAGCCAACGCTATTTCATCAAAAGAAGGTATAGCCTGCTTCCTGATGGGGTCAAGGGGGTCTTCCACATCTATCAGGGTGAGATAGTAAGGGGTCACTGCCAGAGGATATTTGGAGATTACCAGTTTCATCCTTGCTTGCTCTTTGCCTGATAAGGGGATGTATTTCGACAGTTCTTCAACGGAGGTGATGCGGTTCCGGAAGTGCCATCTCCAGTCTTTCCAGTCTTCTTCCGAGACGTGTCCGAAGAATCTCTTCCGGTTCTCTGAGGCTATTTTCCCTCTACTACTTGGAGGTTCTTCAGTATCGCTTATATTTTTACCTGGAGGTTCTTCGCCTGCTGAGATAAAAGCCTTTTCTTGCGCCGTAGTTATCGATTGTGTCACCTTAAGGCCGCCTCCTTTTATTCTGTTTTACTGCTTTCCCTGTTCTACTTTTTCCCTGGCTTACTGTTTTACTCTGTTTTACTGTTTTTCCCACTTTGCTGCTTTTTTATTCTGTTTCGCTGTTTATTTCTATTTTACCCTTCTTCCCCGCTTTACTGCCCCAGTTTTACCGCTTTTCCCCTCCATTTTTCTGTTTTTTTATTATTTTTTTAATGTTTTTTCTTCATTTCATTCGAAGCTGCTCCAGCTTGCATTTGTTTTTCAAAAAATACAATTTTATTTTTCTTTCGATAAAAGAGATAACACTAATGGTTGTCTATGTCAAGAGGTTTTGGGGGCATTTTTCTAAAAATAGCAAAAAAGTACTAGAAGAAAATTCTCCCCCAGAAATCAGCTTCAAAGCAGGCTGCACGCATATAAGCTCAAAGCAGCAACCGCTAACATCGGAGGGGTGACAATCAGACCCAATTTCAGATATTGCAAGGGATGGATATCGAGCCCTCTCTGTCTCAGCAGAACCAGCCAGAGCATAGATGATAATGAACCGAGGATGGCTATGTTAGGACCTATATCAGCACCCAGTATGCAAGAGTAAACTAGCGGTTGTCCCAGTGGCGATATCGAGTTGCCTACGCTGTCCAGGCTCGATACTGACACCATCATCATAGACCAGTTGTTGATAAGATTTGAGCCGATAGCGGTACCGAATGATGTTGCCATTACTGCTCCCAGATGATTCACAGAGACTAGCTCTGACACCGCCTGCCCTATGGCTTCAGTGACCCCGGCGTTATCCAGACCCCTCACCAGCACTGCCAGGCTGAAAATGAAGATGAGAATAGACCACGAGATGCCGGAGTTCACCTTCCTTACAGTGAGACACCGGAAGGCGAAGCCTCCTATGAGCAGGATGGCAGCTCCACCTAATGCCGGGAAGGAAAGCGGCAAGCCATAAAGTGAGGTGAGAACATAGCCGATGGCAGTTAAAACCAGCACGACGCAGGTGAACACAAAGAATCTATCAATTTTAACGGGGTGCTCCGGCTCATCATATTTAAACCTTGCTGAAATTGCTTTTCTAAATATAAGGAAAAAGAGTGCCACATTTATCGTAATTGCCAGAACAGCAGGCAGGAGCAGATGTTTTAGATACCCGCCCAGAGTCAGCCCGAATTCGTCCACAGGCAGTATATTTACCGGATTGGAAATAGGTAGAATTATGGAGGCAGTGTTGGCTATGAAAGCGCAGGCGAAAACGTAAGGTAATGGATTAAGCTTTAACCTGGTGACCAGCACATAGACTATCGGGGTCAATACCAGCGCAGTAGTATCATTGGAGAAAAAGGTCGTGATGACTGTCCCCAGTCCAAACAGGACCAGGAGCAATCTGCTGCCTTTGCCTTTGGCAAGCTTGACAGCCTTAAAAGCGCTCCACTCAAAAAAGCCAGAGCGGTCGGCAACAGCGCAGACAATCATCAAGCCCAGGAAAAACAGCAGAATATTTGCGGAGCCTTTGAACACCTCCAGCGTCTGACCCGGCGATACCACGCTTGCTGCTACCATGATAATAGCCCCCAGCAAAGCCGCAGTGGCTTCGTTCAGGGGTTTGGGCCTTACCATTATCAGTATTAAAGTTATGCAGAAGATACAAAGCGTGAGTATCATTTACACTGTTTACCTGGAAAATACAGAAGAATCGCTCTCCAACGAGGAGAGCGACATCTTCCACCCTTTAGTATGACTAGTTCATCTACTTCTTGGCAGTCTTTGAAGACTTCGCTTTGGCTGCTTTTTTAGCGGCTGGCTTGGCTGCGCTGCCACAGGGCTTTCTCGCGCACCCTCCTTTTTGTGCCATCACGCTCACCTCCCTTCATTTCAAAGTGGAAGTTCCCTTCAGTAATCAAACCAGGGATGTTTCTCAAGCTAGCCATGTTTCTAACATACTGAACATCGCTGTCACCGTCAGGCAACTGCTTGTTAACATCCCTCGGTCTGAAATCTTCTCTTGTGGAACCCGGCTGGCGCCTATCTGCCTAGAGCTGCCTCTTCCTTCTTTCGGATTGCTCTGCCGCCATGCCCATGTTTGACCTTTTTGAAGGCAGCTTTGTATGCCGCTCGCTGCTGCGCCTTCTTTTCTTTCCTGCCCATCAAATACCCTCCATCTACTTACATGCACTGCCTATATATTTAACCTGATTTTACCATCCTCCTCAGCGCTCTGTCTACATCCATCCCCTTAAAACTTGCTGTTCCATCACCGCCTATTTTAATAGGGGTAACCTGCTCAGGTAGAGCGTTTAGTATTATTTTCGACTGCTTAGCTTCAGACATCTATTTCTTAAAAAATCACCCGAATGGGGGTTTTAGACTGTAGTGTTCTGGGAACATACTATAGTGGAACTTGCTTAGAGGCTTTCCTGAGTTGGCACTTTGGACAGGAATGATCAGAAGTTGAGATGAGACAGGGAAACATCACCCCTGATAACACCGAGTTTGTATACCTCTCCTTTGAAGGACCCGACCGCTATTCCTCCGCTGGTGGCTTGGGAGTGCGGGTAAGCAATATCTCAGATACACTTGCTTCGATGGGGTTCCCCACCCACCTTTTTTTTATCGGCGACCCGGAGTTCGACGGTGAGGAGGTCAGACACGAAGGTAAGCTCGTCTTGCATAGGTGGTGCCAGTGGATCAGTCGGTACTATCCCAATGGTGTATATGAAGGGGAAAACGAAAAGTTATATGATTTCAACGAGTCTATCCCCAACTTCGTCGTAGATAAAGTCATTAAACCAGCCATAGAACATAACAAGCTTGTAGTTGTTCTCGGAGAGGAGTGGCATACCGCCGAAGTGATGTGCCGTATTGCCGACATCCTCAAAGGTGATGGGTTTCAAGACAGGGTGGTGATGTTCTGGAATGCCAATAACACCTTCTCCTTCCACCGTATCGACTGGAAAAAGCTTAACAATAACGCCACCATCACAACCGTGAGCCGATATATGAAGCATATCATGTGGAAGATGGGGTTGAATCCTCTAATTATCCCCAACGGCATACCGAGATGCCTGCTTCGCAAGATGGATGTGAAGATAGCTGACAAAGTGAGACAATCTTTTGGCGCCGACGTGGTTTTGTGCAAAGTGGCTCGCTGGGACCCTGATAAGCGCTGGAATATGGCTGTGGAAGCTATAGCTCGGCTCAAAGAAAGGGGCTTGAGGACACTGCTCCTAGCCAGAGGCGGCATGGAACCTCATGGTCTGGAGGTTATGCGTAACGCCAGCTCACTGGGGCTCACGGTTAGAGAGGCAAGGCTTGAGCCGAACTCATGTGATGGATACCTAGCTGCCCTGCGAGAGGTAGCTTCGGCTGACGTCATAGATATCAAATTCGGCTTGCCCCTGGATTTCCTGCGTTTCCTTTTCCGGGCAGCAGACGGAGTTCTGGCAAACAGCGGACACGAGCCTTTCGGTCTGGTGGGACTTGAGTCGATGGCTGTGGGCGGCATCACCTTCACCGGATGCACAGGTGAAGACTATGCTATTCATTTCGTTAACTCCTTTGTGCTGGAGACTTCCGACCCCATGGAGATTGTAGGCTATATGACATACCTGCGCCAACACCCAAACGAGTGCGAGAGAATTCGAAGAGCGGCAAGGCGCACAGCACGGTACTTCACCTGGCAGACCTCTCTTCAAAACTTAATCAGCAAGCTGGAGAACCAGGCAAGGAATCGAGGAATCCTTGCAGGTAAGCCTGTAATCCCTGCGCCGAAACTCGTCGTTGACGACATGGCACTATCACCACCCAACCAAAGCGAATGGATGAGTGCCAACATGCCCACAAAGCGCGATTTGGCGAACAACGCTCCCACATCCCGCACATTGCTTGAATCCCCCCGAATAGCTTATCAGTGACCAGTAGCGCCACCCATTTCGCACTCCACATTTTTAAATCTGCAATTTGCACTTCCAACTATGTTCCCCAAGACTGGGGGATTCAGGGGGTTGAAAAAATATTCATAAGAGCTCTCGAGCTATAATGCTTGACTACTGCGCTTATAAAAAGGTAGGATATGCCCAAAACATCTAAAGATAAATGCAGGTGGGAGCAATTCCACAAAAAAATTGGACTCATCGAAAGCAAATAATGGCTAGTAAAACCAGTCCCAAAACAAAACAGACCTCATTGAGTTCCCTCAGAGCTGCTCCATCTGTTTTTCAGAACATACTCCAGCTCCTTTCCAGGAGCCTCATTCTCAGGATAGCGTTAATCGTCCTCTTGCTGTTCATTGCCAGCGCCGTCGCTGTCTTTTATGTTGAGCGAGACTCCGGGGGGTCTATAGACTCCCTCGGTGAAGCTTTCTGGTGGCTCATTGTAACAGTTGCTACAGTTGGATACGGTGATTTCACGCCGGTGACTTTATCCGGGCGAATCATTGCCTCCATTTTGATTATTCTGTGCGTTGGTCTCATTCCCTTCATCACCGCTCAGTTGGCTTCCCATGTGGTCACACGACACCTAAGGGAGGAAAGAGGATTGGAAAAGATAAAAGCTAAGAATCACACCCTGCTCTGCGGCTGGAACGAACATATAGACTCGATACTGAATAGCATTCTAGCTAAACAGGAAAATCCCGACATAGTGCTGGTGAACTCTTTGCTCGCTGACAAAATGAATGAGCTTATACTAAGGTATAAACCCATCAAGCTCAGGTTTGTACACGGCGACTTCACCAGCGAAGCGATTCTCGATCTTGCCAATGTGAGACAAGCTGTCTCAGTCATCGTCCTGTCGGATACAGTTCAAGGGGACATCTCCACTGCCGACGAGAGAGTTGTGCTGGCGACGCTGGCTATAAAGACGATGAACCCCCAGGTGCGCGTGTGTGTGGAGGTTGCCAATGCCAAAACCGCACCGCATGCTCGCCGTGCCGGAGCCAGCGAGGTTATAGTTCACGGCGAGCACGACCCCTACCTGCTCGCCTCAGCGGCTGTAGCCGAGGGAGTGGTACTGGCAACGCGGCAACTGCTCTCCCTGGGTGAGGAGAACACTTTGCAGCAGAGGGCTATCCCCGCCGAGTTCATGGGAAGGAAATTCGGGGAACTCTCCGCGTATTTCAGGGAGAAACAAAAAGCGATATTGATAGGTTTGTATTCCTTGGGCAAATCGCTGAAAGTTGAGGATGTTCTCGGTGGCGACTATTCACTGATAGACGAGTTCATAGAGCGGAAATTCAAAGAGGCTGGGAAGGAGCATCTCAGCTCGCAGCTCAAGATACCCCAGGCGAATCTTAACCCGGGTGACGAGTACGTAATACAACCGAACGATGTGGCATTGCTGATAAGCAAGTAGGCAAAAAAATCGAAGAGGGGATTAAGAATGGGGATTTCAGTTGATAAGGTAATGCAGGCTCCCATTTTCAAAGGACTGACCAGAGAGGAGCTGGAGAGAGTGCTCTCTCTCGGTAAGGAGAAAACATGGGGGGAGGGCGAGACCATAGTCACCGAAGGAGAGTTGGGCGAAACGCTATATGTAATCTACTCCGGGTCAGTGAAGATAAGCAAGAGATTGACTTTGCCTCAGTTCTCCGACGAGGAGAGGCACAGCGAGAAGACTTTGCTGCACATGGACACTGTTGAGCCTATAGTGGTTGGAGAAGTCGCCATGCTAACCAAAGCTGAACGGTCAGCGACGATAACCACGACCAAGGGATGTGCAGCTCTCGAAATATATGGTCCCGACCTGGCGAAGCTATGCGAGACCGATACCAGGCTGGGATTAAAGATAATGGAGAACCTTGCCCACATTCTAAGCGACCGTTTGAGAAGGACAAACCGTGACATAGTGAGGCTAGCCACAGCCCTCAGCGTAGCCCTGAGCTAGGCGGGTCTGCATTAATAATTACTATGCTTTGCTCTACTGCAGGTGTTATAATCGATACGTCTGCCATAACATGACAGACGCATTTTATTTTTATAATATCCAGTATCCGGAAGGGGGCACCGTGCCTAATTCTCACAAGGTTCTTGCATGCATCGCTTTGCTGCTGACACTGGCTTTGCTCATCCCGCTCACAGGTTGCGGAGATGGAGGGGCTGCGGGTGAGCCTACTCCCGCCTCCAAAGCTCGCTCATGTACTGTGTCATCCCCCAGCGGCGACGTGCAGGTGCAAATAAGCGGCTCTGAAACCTGGGGGCAAGCTAGCGCCGGAATGAAACTAAACGAAGGCGACCGCGTCAAGACGGGAAGCGACGGTAAAGTCTTGCTCCTTTTCTTCGAAGGCAGCGCTATGGAAATCGAGGCGGATTCCAACGTGCTCATCGGCGAACTCAGCATCGCTGCAGGCACCGGCTCAACATCTGTGCGGCTGACCCAGATGCTGGGCAACACCATAAACCGCGTGAGCAAGCTCGTCGACTCGGCTTCCGAGTATGAGGTCGAGACCCCAGCAGGCTCGGCAGTGGTGAGAGGCACTGTGTTCAAGGTGCACGTTAAGGAAGACGGCAACACCACAGTCGGTTGTGAGGAAGGCGACGTGATATTCAGCGCCGCCGGAGAAGAGGTGGCGGTCAGCGAGGGTATGGAATCCAGCGCCTCACCCGGAGAAACACCTTCCGAGCCTGTTTACACCTTCCAGGTGGGCAACGTGAAAATCTGC
>CAYHAX010000315.1:0-2740 GCA_964354695.1 uncultured Dehalococcoidia bacterium | reverse complement strand
TGTGAGCAAGGGCGATGAGATCAGACCAGCCAGTGCAGTTAACATAATAGGAAAGGTGGTGGGGGATTGCAGGTTGCTCAAGAGGGTGAAGGACGGCGAGGAGATAACCATACGGAGGTATTAAGTGGAGGCTTTAGAGGCGATAAGAACACGGAGGAGCATAAGGAAATACAAGAAAACGCCTGTAACTGATGAAATGGTGGATAAGATACTGGAGGCAGGGAGGTGGGCGCCTTCCTCCAAGAATGCACAACCCTGGAAGTTCATTGTCTTGAGGGATAGCGAGGTCAGGAGGAAGCTATCCGAGTTATTGCCATACGGCAAGTTTCTCGCTGAGACCCCTCTGGGGATAGCCGTGATTGTTGACCCCAGCGTATCGAGCCGTCCTGTCGAGGATGGAGCGGCTGTCACTGAGAATATGCTCCTTGCAGCCCACGCCCTCGGCTTGGGAGCTTGCTGGATTGGTTCCTATGGGATAGCCAATGAAGGCAAGGTGAAAGATGTCCTGGGGGTGCCTCAGGAGCAAAGGTTACTTTCTGTGATTGCCTTGGGCTATGCGGATGAATCTCCCCAGGCGAGGAGCAGGAAGAGCCTGAGTGAGATAGCGTTCAATGACAGATACGGTACGCGATAAGAGTGTTTACTGGTTCAGGAGAAGGTATGCCGATGCGAGAAAAAGCAGAGGAGTTCGAGAGGCCCGGCATTTTCAGACCGCCTAGCGAGAGGGAGAGCTATTTTTTGCCTTTGACCAGCGGCTGCTCCAATAACACATGCACATTCTGCGGTTTCTATGGCACGAAGCTGAGGATGAGGGATGTGCGCGAGGTCAAGAGGGAGATAGATGCCTTATCCATGTATATGGGACATGGTGTTCGCCTCCCCAATATCGACGATATAGTGTATGCGGTGGCTCAGAGGTGGGATGGCAGGCGGGTGTTTTTGCAGGATGGGGACGCACTCGTTTACCCTTACCAGCGGCTGGTTGAGGCGCTTAAATACTTGAACGAGAAGTTACCCAATCTGGAGAGGGTTGGTTCGTATGCCACTCCCCAAGATATTTTGCGAAGGAGTGTTGAAGAGCTTAAGGAGTTGAAGAAGCTTAAGCTGAGCATCTTCTATACGGGTATCGAGAGCGGAGACGATGAGGTGCTGCAGAGGGTGGGGAAGGGAGTAATCAGCCGTCAGGCGGTGGAGGCGGGCAGGAAGGCTAAGCAGGCTGGTATAACCCTCTCTCTGACAGTGATTCTGGGTTTGGGAGGGGTTGAGGGCAGCAGGAAACATGTGCTGGAGACAGCGAGGGTGCTTTCAGAGATAGACCCCGAATATGTGGGCGCTTTGACTCTAACCCTGGTGCCCGGCACCCCGCTGTGGCATGAGTGGCAGCAGGGGAGCTTTCATCCCATCTCTCCGTTCGAGTCACTCGAGGAATTGAAGCTGATGACAGAGAACTCCAGCTTCACAGATTGTTTTTTCAGCTCCATGCATGCTTCGAACTACCTTTCGATTCGGGGGACTTTACCCAGGGACAAGCAGAGGATGACAGCTGAGTTGGAGCGTGTCTTGAAGAAAAGGGACCCTGAGCTGCTTCGCCCCGAGTTTTTGAGGGGGCTGTAGGTTCAGGGGTGGGATCGGTTCGTTTTTTTGTAGAGATGAATGATTTAGTAGAGCGAGCGGCGAGCGATTTGTTGGGCAGCAGGCGTGCCATAGCGCTGACGGGGGCAGGCATGTCTACTGAGTCAGGCATATCCGACTTCAGGGGACCCAAGGGTATCTGGACTACAAATAAAGAGGCTGAAGTTAAGGCTTACGAAAGATACGGGCTTTTCATGAGGGACCCCGAAGCTTACTGGGAGGAGGTCTTGGGTTTAAACGGTGCCCACGGGTCATTCTATAACGAGGTCAAGAAAGCGAGGCCGAACCCCGGGCATTACGCTCTGGTCGAGCTTGAAGAATTGGGATGTCTAAAGTGCGTGATCACGCAGAATATAGATGGCTTACATGGGAAGGCGGGAATAGCTAATGTTATAGAATATCACGGCAGCGTGCATAAGGTGAGGTGCCCCAGGTGCGGTTCCAGATACGGGTTCGAAGCAGTCTCTTCGGAGAAGCTGCCTCCTTATTGCAGGTGCGGTGGAGCTATGAAGTATGATATAGTCCATTTCAATGAGCCGATACCCTTTGATGTGATGGAGAAGGCTGAGAAGGAGGCTCTGGAATGCGACCTGATGCTGATATGCGGGACTTCTGCGGTTGTCTATCCTTTCGCCAGCCTGCCTAGGTCGGCGAAGATGGGCTGCAAGTCAGGTGTGATGATAATAGAGGTGAACGCCGAGCCGACACCGCTTACACTGGAAGGCGTTTCGGATTACTTTATACAAGGTAAAACTGGTGAAATCCTGCCCAAGATCGCTGAGGCGGTCAGAAGGCGACGGAGTTAAAGCGGAGGTGCTGTGTGGCTAAGAAGCATGTTTCTACTCACCCGAGTCATGGGGCTGCTGATATGCTGGTGGGGCTACGTCATTTTTTGTTTGATAGGGTGCCGAGGGGGCTGGATATCGTGCCGCCGAAGCCGCGTAAGGGGAGTCCTTACCGCAAGGATGGCGTGGCGCTGGTGAGCAAGGTTGAGGCTGGGCAAGACTTAAGGGCTTCCGTAGTGAAGGCTGTGGAGCTTCTGGGGGGTCTGAACAGGGTTATCTCAGCAGGCGACCGAGTTCTTGTGAAGCCGAATTACAACAGCGCT
>CAYHAX010000314.1:0-3753 GCA_964354695.1 uncultured Dehalococcoidia bacterium | reverse complement strand
AGCCCCAGGACCAAGAAGATAGTCTCTGCACGATTTTTCGGGGAGGGGTAGGGGTGGTCAGGTGATAGGGGAGGGCGTGGAGCAAGACCTGCAAGCTGAAAGACCTAAAACGTCTGTTATGGGAGGAGAAGGGACTGAGGGGGGTTAAAGAAGGAAAGGCAGAGTTAATATCTAGGTAGCTGTTTTTATATTGTGGGTCTATTGTAAACCATACCTTGTTGGCGTGCATAATTCAAGGATTTTACCACTGAGTCCAATGGGAGGTCCTTGTGGAGCACACACAGTTATTTAGGTATGATCGAAGCTAGATCCATAATTCCCGTTTTGGAGCAGAGGGGACGATCCGCGGTTAATCTAAGCAAAAGCGAACCCTGCCTTAAAAATCGGTCTTTGAGTTCTATCTATTGAACGATTGGGGGACCGAAGTTGCCTTAAACAGGGAGAACTTTCACCTGCCTTGCCCTTAGCCCCCAAAGATGGGGGATATCTAGGCCACAAAAAATTAAAAAAGTGTAAAACCTGAAAATCCGGGCCACGCTATACCTAGTACTCGGGATGTGTTGAGGGAAGCACCCTTACGCTAGCAATAGTGCCGGGCATGGTCAGACGGACGCTCTGTTCGTGAACCCCCAATGGTTCGAGGTCACGCTCTCGCGCATCACAGAGGAAGGCTGCTTTCACAGGACAGTCTCTGACGGTAAGCTCAACAGGAACTCCGAACGCTGTGAGGGTGGAGAGGCGGACTATGATTCCTTCGCCGCGCGACGCAGGTTTCACCGCAGTGACGAAGACCTCCGGTCGATTG
The DNA here is from genome assembly GCA_964354695.1 of uncultured Dehalococcoidia bacterium. Lineage (GTDB taxonomy): Bacteria > Chloroflexota > Dehalococcoidia > SZUA-161 > SZUA-161 > CAYHAX01. The sequence continues at coordinate 2,948 of CAYHAX010000314.1, read as the reverse complement.
GTTGTTACTACAGATGCAGCAAGCTCGCGCAGTCCGGCGCGGCCGGTTGTATCCCGGGGATTGTCGAAAACGTTGCGGGCAATGAGTGGAATTTTATTATCACGCCAGTCACCGGCATCGGTCAACAAGAGGGCGTAGTCGAAAGCGTAGCTGGACTCCTCGTGGCCCACCGCGGGCAATCCCAGGAGGGGGAAAAAGCGGAATGCCCGCTCGCAGGTGGCATTCCGTAGCGCGACTATTTCCAGGTGTCCATCCGGCTGACACGATACAGCACCTGGCATGACCAGGAAGATTGCAGCGCCTTTGCCGCTGGCATCTTCCTGAAGATGCATGAAATGTTGTAAAGACCAGAACGTCGGGTCATATATTCTCCTGAGCGGCCGGACTACGACGCCGCCGGGTGCGTCCATGACGAGCTTGCCGGGGTACAAGCCAGTTGCGAATTGGACGGTCAAAGTGCGGCGTTCAGCGGCTCGACCCTCGACACGGAACCGAATTACAGGCGAGTCGCTGCGGAACCATAACAGGCGGCGTATAGTCTCGCCATCAAGCTGGGCCTCGCAGGAAACCTCCAGGTATCCTTCGCCCTCACGGACGTCGAGCCGGGCAGAGTGCTCGGATGCGCGACGAAGCTCTTTGAATGTCCCGCCCCAGAACTCGTGCCCCATTCTCCATAAGCCGCCCATGTCCAGGTAGCTCACGAGGTCATTGGATACCGACAGCAGGGGATTTTGCGAATCCGGATGCCAGGCGCGGAGAATCGCACCGCCTTTATTCTCTGCGAGTTCGATAACATAGTTTGGCGTGCGCACCTCGACCTGCCCATTGTGGCGCCGCCATTTGGGCAGCGCTTCCGGTGCCGCTGCGGGACGCCGGCGACTTACTGGCGAGCTTTCAGGTACTAAACCCTCGATGATGGCACTGGCACTCACAATTGCCTTGTCGAGCACTGGCTGCTGTTCGATATGCACGACACGGTCGGGCGCTGTACCGGTGATGTAATCATGGTGGTTGGATACAGCGGCATACCACCAGCCCTCTTCGAGAATCTTGTTTATGTCTCGCCCAGCGCCCTGGTTATCCGGCAGAAGGGCAAGTCGCTCGGCGAGCAAAAGAAGGTCAACGAGGTCATGGCATTTCTTCTTGAGAGTGGGACGTGAGGTATAGAAGCCCATCCAGTATGGGTTAGGGTCAATCTCGACGACAGGAAGTAGGTCGCGGTAGCAGTCGACCAGGGCAAGGTAATCATCGAGCCCGGCGTTGACGGCCCAGATGCCAGTCTTGGGATAATGGCGGCGGTTATAGCGGTCTAACAGAGCCAGGAGGTCGGGAAGTGGGCCGACGAAATCACCGCCGATGGGGCAGAATAGATACGGCGTTCGGGAATACGGGACCAGTTGAGCTGCGAACCGCTCGATTTTGTGTGAAACGTTCCAATCGGAACCGTCGGAAACAGCGCTCGGGATAATATATACCCGCGTGATTCCCCGGTGAGCTAAAAGGTCCCCCTGTCCATAGGTGAATGCGTTTAAATGGCACAAGACCTCGGCCCCATTAGCGCCGCGCCAGATGAAATCAAGGCTGCGTTTTTCTTTCATCAACATTGCTGCGCTGGACTGAGGCAAAGGGAACCGACGATAAAGCAGCTCGTGGTAGGAGCTAGGAGATAACATGCCGTCGATGCGGGTCACAGCCGTCATACTGAAGCCGGCCGCCTTGAGAAGTGAGGGCAGGGCTGGGGAATGACCGAAACTATCTGGAAAGAATGCCAACGATGGCTCCTGAGTCATGCCATTTGAACGGAGCCACTCCTGCCCAATCAGCAGGTCCCGCAAGATTGCCTCGGCATCTGGCAGCAGGGTGTCAGCTGTAGTCACGCCGCTGCTAGTGAGACGGAGGCGGCCTTCGTTGACCAGCCTGCGTACAGTATCCTGGTTTTCGGGCCGCCGCTCCCAATACATGCGCAGAAAGAAGACGCACTCAATCGAGTATATCCGGCGCGGCTCTTTAGTTAATTCGATAAGGGCATGGTCGAGGTTGGAACAGACAAATTTTTCGAAGTACTCCTCTGACGTATGCATCCAGCTCGGGTCCCAGTGGCTGGACTCAGAGAATAAGATAATTCGCTTTGCGTCGTCAGGAATGCCGAGGCGTCTGCGCAGTGGCTTCTCACGGTCCGCCTTAAGCGGATGGCTAAGATTGGAAGTTCGATTCATCTCTATATATTGGCAGTGTTGGGTCCACAGACTTAATGGCTGCCTGAAAGCTTGAATACCAGGGGCTATTCCCCACAACTCCAGGCTTTCACAGGTTTATCGGTGCGAAAATGCCTGGGAACTACTCCAAAATGGGAATAGCCCAGAGCATTTTGAATTATAACTGACCAATATAGCGTTAAGCAAGGGCCTAGTTCTGGAGAAGCGTCAAACATTCTGACGTTTTGTTGGCAATAATCTCAGAGGTAAGAGAGTTCGCCCCCGACTCGCAGCTCAATCAGCAGTCATTGGACGATCCTAGCTCACATAAGGAGAGATAAGATATTCGGCTAGTTGCTCAAGCCTTTTCTCACTCTTTCCAGAGATGAGCTCCACGAAATAGGCATTTAGTTTTTCTCGATCTTTGACCTGCTCGACTATAATATCTTTAGAAAGATGAGAAAGTATATTATGGTAGCTTCCCATCAGCAGAACCTACCCTTCCCTTAATCAGGTCAAATCGGTGCCTCAATTACCACTGCGGAACCCTTGCCGGGTTCAGACTCTATCTTCAAGCTGCCATTTAGCAACTGAATACGCTCCTGCATTCCAGCCAGCCCTAACTTCCCCTTTTTAAGCAAATCGCCCGCCTTCTCAGGGAGTGTAAACCCTTTGCCATTGTCCCTGATAGTCATTCTAACCTTCTTATCATCGAACTCAACTACCACCTCAGCATTATTTGCCCGAGAATGC
>CAYHAX010000313.1:0-6736 GCA_964354695.1 uncultured Dehalococcoidia bacterium | reverse complement strand
GGCTTTATACATCTGTGCAACACCTTCCGTCAGTTCCTCAGGCTCCATGTGTTTTGGCTTAAATACGACCTCTACGCAATCATAGTACTTCCAATCATCAGGATAGTTAGTAAGTAGTAGCCTTCCTTCCTGCTTTAATCTCTTGTATAACCTTGTGCCAGGAAAAGGGCATAGGATTGCAAATAGGGTTGCATCTATCTTGGAGTTCAGGATAAACTCTGAGGTTCTTTCAAATACGTCTTTCCTGTCCCCGTCACTGCCTAAAACAAATGACGCCAACACCCCGATGCCGTGGCCATGTAATTTCTTGATTACCTCCGTATAGTTCTGTACACCTACTCTTAGATTTCTAAGCTTATGCATTCCCTGGAGAGACTCTTCATTTATGGATTCGAAGCCTATGAAAACAGCCGAACATCCTGCCTTTTGGGCATACTTCAATACCTCGGGATTGCTTGCAAAATCGATTCCTACGGCACAACCCCATTTCTTTTTCAAGCCCCTATCTATCATCCCGCGGAATAATTGAATCGCTCTTTCTTCTGCTTTTTGCCCGTAGCCCAGGATGTTATCGTCCAAGAAGAATAGGAACTTACTATTCAAAGATTCTAATTGGTCTAGCACATCTTCTACAGGTCTTTGTCTATACGTACGCCCATGAAAAGTTGTTACGGAGCAGAACTCACAATCATGAGGACAGCCCCTAGAGGTTTCCACAGAGGGCAATCTATACTTCGACGAATATACACCTTTTTTTAGTTTAACTGGATTCTCTAGAGAAGTCGGTTTTCCGTTATAGCACCTCTTCAAATCGTTTCTTTCAAAATCATGGATTAAATTGCCCCAATCAGATTCAGCTTCACCTATCACAACGGAATCGACAAATTGCATAGCTTCTTCGGGCATCATGGAGACATGAACTCCGCCCATAATTGTTTTAGTGCCTTTTTTTCTATACTCCTGGGATATCTCATAGCCTCGAGGAGCGTTGCACGAGCAGGAGGTTATGGCTACGAGGTCAGCATCCTCAAAAGTCAGAGTCTCGATGTTCTCATCGAGCACTTTAATCTCCCAACCTGGGGGAGTTAAAGAGGCTAAATAGGCTAAACTTGCTGGCGGTAACCTCAGGAAGGTAACCAGATTCGGCTTGATGTACTGGGCTGGGTTGATTAAAAGAAGTCTCTTTGCCATTATTTCCCCTGTCATTCAATTACGATAAATCAGATTGTAAGAATCCTTATTGCTCTTCAGCAAGCGGTACAGATTCATTTCCATAGCACAGCCGCCGCAAGACCCACATCCTGTGGTGCTCGCCAGGTCGTCCAGGACATCGTACCGCTCCATTACCTTCAGAGCCTTCTCAGTCACTTCCAAAAACCTGGCAGGGTTCACCCGAGCATTGTTTTCCATCTCAGAGCCGGGGAAGGGGCGTAAACAAATCAGGTTGGTGGGCACTCCTATCTTAGCCAGGAATTCTACACCACTCAGAGTGTCCCTCTGAGTCTCGGGTCCTGCTATGAGCGCTGAGAAGGTCTTTATTTTGGATTTGTGGCAATAATCGAAAGCCTGTTTGTATTCCTCCAGGGCGATTTCCGATTTTCCAGGTAGAAGTCTATCCCTAGAGCTTGAGGAGAAGAACTCTATGTTGGCAGCGAAAGTGTCGATGCCAGAATCGATTAAGCTGTCGAGGAGGGAGGTATCTTTGGGCGGAGCAGCCTCTATGGCAATCTTGGCTTTCTTGAAATGACGGCGCAGCTCCTTTACATAAGGTATGTACTTTGATAGACCTCTATCCTTGCTTCCGCTGTTTCCTGCAGTGAGCAGAACTTGTGGCTCTCGTCCTCGTTTGGTGGCGGCCTTTTCGTACGCTTTCACCAAATCGGCGGGACCGAGATGTATTTTTTTCTTCTTGAGGATACAAAATGCGCAGGGTTTGCCTGTGCTGTGATAATAGCAGCTTCTGAATCCGTAGGGTTTCTGGGGGATGGCAGCTATCAGGGTCTCAAATTCGAGGTTGATGTTATCGTTGCCGGTTTCTGCATCGGGTCTGATTGCTATTTCAAAAAGCTCCTTCCCGGAGTATTCAACCACAGCTTTTTTTGTGGCATAGCTGCCCTTTATTTTTACCGGGTTGCCAGTTTCCATATAGTAGAAGGGGATGAGAGCTCTGAGGTGGGGGGTGCCCACGGTCAATTGCAGTCCGGCGTTGCCTGTTCTGAAGTCCTTGCTGTTTATGGGATAGGATTCCAACTCTACGGAGGCTCCGCAACAAACCAGATAGCTACACAGCTTGATTTTGTTCAATATGGAGTCAGGCTTATTGAAATCAAGCTTCAGTTCCCTTACATATCTTTCGTATAGTACCTGATTCATAGCGGGCTCAGTTATTTCTCTGAATGTTGCTGTAGAATTGCTTGTCTGTCTCGCCTGAGCTGATATTCGCCACTATGACCTTGTTTTCGTTTTCCCGAGCCTGTTTCATTAGGGCTGCTATAGAGTAGCCGGTTTCCAGTGCCACTAGGATGCCTTCGCTTTTATAGAATGCCTCGGCAGCTTTCTTCGCTTCCTCGGTGCTGAATCGGTTTACCTGTATCAATCCTTTGGAATGGAAGAAGGCAACAGAGCTGGCAACTACAGTGGACCCCAACCCTCCGATATATTTGTCCTCTTTCAACTCGTCTATGCCATAGGTCTTGATTAGAGGGTAGTACTTCAGGTTATCTATCGAATAAAGCCCCATCTTGCCCTCTGAGAGTATGGGGCAGCTTTCTGCTTCGGCTGATACGATTCTGGTGCTCCTCTTTTCGTCAACGATGTCTGTTATGAAGGCTGCCGCAGTTCCCAGGAGGCTTGCCCCCCCGCCACAGGCGCCGATAACGATATCGGGGTATTTATTCATTTTCATTAACTGGCTCTTTATCTCCAGTCCGATTATTGACTGAGGGATTATGAAATAGTTGTAGACACTGCCGAATATATAATAGGTGCCTTTCGATTTCTGGGTGAATTCGATGGCTGCGTCGGCTGATAATGTGAGGAGGTCTTTCACTTTGTGGTCATTGCTTGGTTCAACTATGATTACCTGAGCTCCGAGTTCCTCCATCAGGGATTTTCTGTTCGGTCTCTCCAGGTGGCTTTCGTAATCCAGGAAGCAGGCTACTTTAACGCCGAAGTGTTTGCCTGCCATAGCCAGCGCGAGCCCCCAGTTGCCCGTAGTCTCTGTTGAGATTAGCTTGATGCCATCTCTTCTACATAGATAAGCTATAAGGTAAGCGCTGTTGGTCTTGTGGTTGCCCGAGGGAGATGCACCTTCGTTCTTAATGTAGATTTCGCAGCTTGTGCCTATGGCTTTTTCGAATCGTCTGGCTCTGAATAACGGTGTGGGGCGGTAAGTTGAATATATGGCAGCGATCTCTGCAGGAATGGGTATGAACTTCTCCTTCGATAGCTCTATCTCTGCCAGGGAGCGCGGAAGCACCTTCGACAAATCGGTAAGGTTCATCTCGTGCTCTGTCAGCGGGTCAAATAAATCTGAAGTATGATAGGCTTTCAGATTAAGGAATCTATTCAACATTCGTCCGCTCTACAATTTCTAGGGGGGAATCTGCCTGAAACCAGGGTGTGTTTTTAATTTCGCTTAAAGGTCATCTATCAAGCTGTGGGCGCTGATTTCGCTCTCCCAGACGCCTTTGCAGTAGCAGGTTGATTCCAGAATTTTGCGGATGCTCTCCTGCCGCTTTTTGTGTGAGGTATTTATCTCACCTAAATGCCTTCTTGTGTTTTCGGTGCAAGAACAGACTTCTTTGTCGCTGGTATAGTTGGAGGAGATGAGCACAGGGTCTACGTTGTCATGTTCATTGCCCAAGATCACACGGAGCCCCGATTTCTCTTTAGCGATTATGGTATCCAGCAGCTTGAGTGTGAGAGCTATGGAGTACAGCCAGGGTGGTTTAACCGAGTTCTTCGGCGAGGGATTCTGGGCGACTAATGAGTTCCTGGCGACGAAGAAGGGCTGTATAGCCAGAATCAGCTGGCAATCCCATTTCTTTGCCAGGCTTATTAGCTTTTTGGAGCTGTTAATGATATCGATAATTGCTTTTTTATCATTATTAATTACAGGGGAGTTCAGCAGCAGGTAGGCTTGAAAGTTCATTTCCGCTTTGGCAATTCTGCGCAGGCAGGCGACGATTTCTTCTGTGGAAAAGCCCTTGGCGAGTTTGTTTCTTAGTTTATCATCCATGGTCTCTACGCCGACGGCTATGGTAATTCTTTTGGGGTCTATGGCGCTTGCTAATGTTTTCAAGTTCTCTTCTGTGATGAATTCAGGTCTCGATTCTAAAACGGTTTCGGGGATTCTGCTATCGCTTATAGCTTTAATTATGTCTAAACGGGAGTTGGGTGAGACCTCCTTGTCATCGAAGAAACTTCCGGAGACATAGAGTTCCAGCCTGTTGATTTCACTGAGGTCGCTATCTTTGAACACCTCGTTGAAAACCTGTCCTACTTTGGAAGGAGGAGATGGATTGCGGTAGTTCAGGAAGCCGCAGTATATGCAGCGTCTGCCGTTTCTCAATTGAACGCATGGATTTGTGTTTATGCCGAGTTTCCATCGGAAGCCGTGGGAGTATTTCTCTCTCCTGTTGACGGTTATGAAGCCATTACCCCGATTTCCATGCCTGCACAGGGTTTCGGCTGTCATGAAAGGCTCATTTACTTGCTTCAAAACCATGTATTCAGCTCCTAGTAGTGACCGTTCAGAGATTTAGCACCCCAGGGATGAACGATTCTAACCAGCAGGGGAAATCCTGCCAGCGCGACAAGGCATGCCAGGACTGAAAATACGGGATTCAGGGTGCTGGCAAGTCCGACTCCGAGCAGTGTGACTACTATAAGTATCCACGAAAGTGTCATGAGCACTTTGTATTTCGAACTATTACCTACAGGGTCTTTCATTCGTAAGACCAGAGCTGTGGCTGTTAAGGGGAAGGGCAGGGCGAGCAGGGTTATTGCTAGCGGTGCATCGAATATGCCCAGATACCAGAAGATGGGGACGAGGACGAATGCTCCCAGACTGGTGAACTCCTCCAGGTGCATTGCTGTTCTGAACTTCATCTTGAAGCCAACTGTGCCCAGGTTGTATACGCTGCTGCCCTGTCCGATATGGATTAAGCCGGAATCGATAGCGAGCAGGGTTTTTCTGAATTTGAGCGTTATCCCCAATCCGTAGCTGTGGAGGAAGAGAAGGGAGGCGAAAGCCAGGATGAAGCCGCTTTGAGCGGTTAATGACGGTTCAACGCTCAGCCAGCCAGCGATGGGGAGAAGAGCAAAGGCCATAGCGTGGGAAAGGGGGGCATGAACAGTCTCTTTGAGCCTTAAAGGTGGCACTGAATAAGCTAAGCCGAAGAACCAGCCCACCAGCATTACTATTATCAGGATGTAGTTAAGTGTTACCACCAGCAGCGCTATCAGTAACAGTGCTGCCAGGATGTTCTGCAGGATAAGCGCCTTCCTGGCCATTCTGGCATCTAGTTCGCCGGTGACAAGCGTATTGGTTGGTCCATAGAAACGGTCTTCCTCCCGGTCGGTGTAGCTGTTGGCAAACTCGGCGGCGGATTGGATTGTGAGGGTAGCTGCGATAAAAATGGCGAGGGACAGCCATTCCGGGGCTCTACCGTCGAGTCCGAGGAGGACGGCGCCAATCCAGGCAGGTGAGCCTATCCAGACCCAATGAGGTACATTTGCCTTCCACAAAGCTATGAGAGTCGAGCTACTCAGGCAAGCCTCCTTTTGGGAAAGCCGGGTTGCTGGAGATGAATATGAAGTACGAATATAAAATTCCGCCTCGTTTAAGATACCTGTAATGTTACGTTAAGCGTACTAAAGTGTGCCCGCTGGCTCGAGCAGAGCCGAAAGTGGGAAATCGGGAAACCAGCGTTAACCCGCGACCTATGGCTGCGATTTGCCAGAGGCTGAATGCCCCTATACCGTTTGTTCGGTTAAAGAAAAAAAAGACCCTGCAAGTACTACTTCTTGGGTAATACTTAGGTACTATAGACTATAACACGTTCGGAGGCTTTGTCAATATTCCGAAGTTAACTGAAACTACCTAAATATCAGCGGAACACTTAGTCCCTAAGTCTCTCTAACTGTCCAGCAGTATTACCTTTCGACTTTCTCGGGCTAACCTTTTGCCTCGTTTTTCGTTTTTACATATAGAGATGCACAGATTCAGGCTACGGTCTAAAGGAGGAGGTTTACTCGTGAAGAAGTGGATGCTGATATTAGGTGTGCTGGCGGCTCTGGCTGTCTTGGTAGCAGGCGTAGCACCGGCTTATGCTCAGGGCATGGGTAACGCTGGTAAATCGGTGAAACCATCCTGTGATGAGTGGCTGATGGGCAGGATTCTAGGGAAGTCCGGTGATGCCGGTAACGGCACTATCCGGCTTGAGTCGCAGCAGGGGGATATAGAAGTTAACATATCTGTTAACGGAGACACTGTGCATAAAGCCTGGATGGCGTCATGGGAGGTCGTTACGTTCAATAGTCTGGCTGTTGGCGACTGGATAGCAGCATGCACTAAGGATGGCATAGCAAAGCGGGTAATTTTACTGAAATCGCTCCAGTCACCTTTATGTATAAGGATTGCGGGCAATGTGACCGCTGTAAACGGAGGTCAAGTCACAGTAACTACTGATGATGGTGATACCTATACCATAGGTAACCTATCGGAAGCTGG
>CAYHAX010000312.1:0-8045 GCA_964354695.1 uncultured Dehalococcoidia bacterium | reverse complement strand
GAAAAAACGAAGTGGATATACCCCACTCGCCAGCAAAAGGTAGAGGCGTCCAAATTATCTCATTAGGTTGAGGAATATTATTCTGGGCGCAGTAATCATGAATTGTGGTTTCAACAAATTGCTTTTCGGCGTCAAACATAGCAAGGCTTCGAATGAAAATCTTGAATGTATTTGGCTGATAATTCCCAAGTGGTGATCCGGTGCCGTAAAGGGGTATTATATCTTAGTATCTCTCGACATGCGATTAAACAAAATAGGCTCATTGGGAGTTACCGTGATTCGGCCACATATGGTGGTTAGCCTGCGAACAGGCAATAGCCTTCCAGATCGAGGAAGATACGTTGGAAAAGATGCTTCAGGTTGAACAATCCATAGCAGCGCCGCTTGAGCACCTTGAGTTTGTTGTTCAGGCCTTCAACAAAGCCGCTATTCTCTCGGTTGACGAAGTAGTTAATGATTTCTTCCCACCAGCGGCCCAGGGTGTTGATGAATTTGTCAAAGCAGCGCAACTCACTTCTGGCGACACGTTTGATCCAGGCCCGGATTTTGCTTTTGGCGGCTGCGGGGGAGATGTGCTGGTCAAAAATCTCTGTCAATTGCTGCTGCAAATCGTAGGCCTGCTTCAGTTTAGGCGAGTAACGGAACAGCAGCCTGAGGAGGCGTCTTTCTTCGGGGGTCAGATCAGCGGGCTTCTTGCGCAAGGCCCACAGGCTGCCCTTCAACTGTTTATAGGTTGGGGCTGGAAGCTCTTTCTTCAGTCGTCCCAATTCCTGTTTGCGCAAATCGTCCAGTCCATCTCGGTAAGCTCTGGCAACATGGAAACGATCGATCACGATCCGTGCATGGCTCAACTCTTCTCGCACCGCTTCGGTAAAGCCTTCGTACATGTCACAACAGACAGTATGGATGCTCTGCTTCAAGCGTTCAGGGATAGACCGCAGGAATTCGACCACGGTGTCCTTCTGGCGGTCTGGCAATACAGCCAGGATCACCAACCGCCCGTCCGCCAACCGCGCCGTCACAATGACCACAAAATTGCGGTGTCCTTTCTTGAGTGCAATCTCATCCAGCCCCACAACGTCCAAAGCGGTGTACTGCCCCCAGTCCACGCTGGCACTGATCCGCCGCTCCAAGACACCCAAGACGCAGTCATACGCCACGCCTTCTTTGATGCTCACGTCTTCCACTGTCGAATTGACCAGTTGCAGCAGCAAGTGATCGTCATACTCCATACTGTGTGGACTGTTACTCTCCCGCCAATCCACTCGCTGCGTCGTCGTCGGGTGACCCTCACACTCCAAACATTGGTAGCGCCGGGGGCGATAACGCAGATAACTCGGCCGCCCAAAGACCGGCAAGTGGCGGATGATCATCCATTCATCATACCCATGACGCTTGCGGATCTCTACTCCACACTGGCGGCAGATTGTCCCCTCTTTGGTGCTCTCAATCGTGATGATCAACTCGCCAACTTTGTTGATTTCAGTCTGCATTACCCGTACATCGGGAATGTCCAATGGAACCATGACTTGTGCTCTTTTCATCTAACCTATTCACCTGGGCCAAGATTGTTTTTCGCTATTTTACCCCCTACATCTGGCGGGTACCACGGCAGTTCCCAAAGACATTTCATTGAAACACCTTCAAAAGCAGGTGTCCGAGAGGTAACCGTGCTGCACCCCGCGCATCCACTGCAGGGGCAGGTGTTTCCCGTAGAACAGCAATCCGGGGAGGAAGTGCTGATCCAACTTATCAACGGACAGCAATATTTCATCCCGGTAGATTGGACCGACCAGGCGCCAGGCCAGATTTCACTCCCTGGGGCGCGTTTTTTGCTGGAGCATCTGCTGGCCTTGTGCAAATGCATCGAGGCACTTTCCCTGACGAACCAGAAAGAGGGCACAATTCCTTCCCAGAACAAGCAACGAGCGGAAGGAGATAGACATGCAACAGCCGGTTCGGTTCACATTGGCCCAGCTTTCCCCGGAACAGCGTGCCCGGGTGATCGCCCTTCTGGTACAGATAATCCTGCGGCAGTGGAGCAAGCGGGGGGAGGAGGAGCAAAATGAACCTGCTCAGCACTAAAATCCAACCCGAACATCTGCAGCGCTTGGCGTATGTCTACGTGCGCCAATCCAGTCTGGCCCAACTGCAAGATCATCAGGAGAGCACGCGCCGGCAGTATGAGTTACAACAACGGGCATGGCAGTTGGGCTGGTCGCGCGAACGGATCGTCGTGTTGGATGCCGATTTGGGGCACTCCGCCTCTGACCCACAGGCCCCACGCACTGGGTTTGCCCAGTTATTGGCCGAGGTTGCGTTGGGCCGGGTGGGCGCCATTTTCAGCGTGGAAGTGTCGCGTCTGGCGCGCATCGACAGCGAATGGCATCGCCTGGTGGAACTGGCTGCCCTCACCGGGGCCTTACTCATCGATGAGCGGCAGGAGTATAATCCACGCAGTACGGATGACCGCCTGCTGTTGGGTTTCAAAGGGCTGCTCTCCAGCTTGGAAGTGCGCCAAATGGGCCAGCGACTGTGGGAGAATAAGCTGCGCAAAGCACAACGTGGCGAATTGCACATCCATCTGCCCATTGGGCTGGTCTTTGTGCGCCAGCTTGGGGTGCAATTGGACCCCAACGAGCAGGTTCGATCCGCGGTAGCGCTCCTCTTTGAGCGGTTTCGGTTGAGTGGGTCCATCACGCAGGTGGTGCGCTACTTCACGGAGAACGGGTTGCTGTTTCCCAGGCGGCAAGGCTGGGAAGGCCCCCTGGAATGGACCCGGCTCAGTAGCCAACGGACCTGGGCGGTGTTGAACAACCCAGCCTATGCCGGAGCGTATGCCTACGGGCGGGTCACTCACCGCGCGGCGGCCAAACCGCTGGAGCAGATGCACCAGCGCAAAGTGCGTCTGCCCCCGCAACAGTGGCTGGCTGAAATCTGGCAAGCCTTCTCGGGCTACATCACCCAGGCGCAATTTGAAGCCAATCAGGCCCAGATGGCGAGCCATCGCAAGCACTTGCGGCAAAAAGGACGACGGCAGGATGGTATGGCATTGTTGAGTGGGATTTTGATCTGTGGGCGGTGCGGACGGCGCATGACGGTGGTGTACAGTGGCAAGGAGCACCAGCATATTAGCTATGTCTGTAACCACCAGCAGCGCCGCTATGGCGAGCCTACCTGTCAGAGCATCCCAGGCCGGGAAGTGGATCAAGCGGTGACCACGGCTGTGCTGGCAGCCCTGACCCCGGCACAGATCGAACTCAGTCTGGCCGTTCTGGAAGAAATCGACCGCCAACAGGCGTTCCTCAAACAACAATGGACCCTCCGCCTGGAAGCCGCTGGTTATGCCGTCCGCCTGGCCAAACGCCGCTACGAACAGGTCGACCCTGACAATCGCCTGGTAGCCCGCACCCTGGAACAAGCGTGGGAAGCTCACTTGCAGGAACAGCAGCAGCTGGACATCGATTACCATAGCTTCCTCAAGCACTCCCCCTTACAGCTCGACGAGACCCACCGCCAGCAGCTGCGCAACCTGGTGGAAGACCTGCCCAAAGTCTGGCAGGCAGAAAACACGAGCTGGGCCGAACGCAAAGAACTACTCCGGCTGTTGATTGCGGATGTCACCCTCACCCGCCAGGAACCGCTGGTTCTGGTGCAAATCCGTTGGCACACCAATCTGGTGGATGCTTTCCATGTGACGTTGCCAATCCGGGGCGCTGCACCTATCCCTGCACCGCTCATCGCACGGGTGCGTTCCTTGTGCCCGGCTCATTCCGATCGACAAATTGCCGAAATCCTCAATCAGGAGGGATTATCGACAGCTCAAGGCAAACCCTTTACGCCCACCCGGGTTCTCGGTGTTCGCCGTCGTTCTGGCATCCAGCATCCTTGCCTCCACGACAAAAATGATATGTGTTTATAAAGGTGCATTATGTCAACGACTTCCCAGAGAGCCTGATCACGAACTGGTTGCTGAGTTTTAAGCCGCGCTGATGTTCGGGAGATCCGGGCAATTTGAGATAAACCTTATATATAAATCAGGTTTATTGTGTATAATCAGATCATGGTGAAGCTCACTGTCCCCGTGCAAGCCAGGGAAATCCTCTTGCAGGATGCTGTCCAGCGTGATCCGGTCACCGCCAGGCGCTGTGTACTTCTTGAAATACTCTGGCACGAACGCTATCTAACCCGTGAGCAGTTGATTGTCAGGGTAGAATTCCAGCTGGGGAGGTACTGCTTCGGATCTTCTGCCTGGGAGGACAATTTCTACCGCGATCTGCGCATTGTCAAAAGGGCATTTCAAGCCGCCGGGCAGGTGCTGCAGTACAGCCGCAAGAAACAGCATCCTGGGTACTATTTGAGAGGGCAGGCAGCGCTCTCAAACGAAATCCGGCAGATGCTTCACAATTGTGTGGCTGAAATCGATTCGCGTCAGATCGAGATTTACCATCGTTTACCTTCCTCAGCGCGCCTCCACCAGGGATTTTCGCTCAGCGACACCGCCCGCCGGGTGGTGGCATATCGAATTACCCAGGAGCATCCCGCCATCGATCCAGTAGAAGCTAACCGCCTGGCGCTGCAGAGGATGTATTCAACATGACCAACAGCATTGGATTTGAAGATTTTGTACTGCTGGTGATCGCTGGGCTGGAAGCCGCTGGCGTTGAATATCTGATCGGGGGCGCCATCGCCGCCTGGGCCTGGGGAGAGCCGCGAGCCACCCAGGATGTAGATATGGTGGTGGACATCCCCATCGAAGCCGTAGACCGGCTATCCAGGGAGCTCGAAAGCAGAGGCATGCTCATCCCGCCCGAAGTTATTTTGGATGCAATTCTGGAAAAGCGCGCCGACATCCCCATCAGCCCGATCCATTCTTTCACTGGCTTTAAGGCCGATCTTTACCCGATGCGTGAGGGTGATGAACTCCGCCATAGCGCTTTTGAACGCCGGCAGCTTGTTGACTTTGGTCCACCGATCGGCGAAGTGTTTATCCATTCTGCCGAAGACCTGATCCTCTACAAGCTGTTGTATTTCAGCATCAGCCAGCAATCCAAACATGCCCGTGACATTGCTGCGATCCTGCGGGCGAAAGCACATAGCCTTGATACTGCCTATATCCAGAAGTGGGTTGACCATATGGGTCTTGCCGCCATCTGGGAAGAGCTGCTTAATAATAAATAACAGACTGGTTGCGGAGTTGTATCGGCAGATTTTTCACTTCTCAAGTTCGATGCTATAATATAGATGTCATTACACGGTAAGTACAAATAAGAGAAGGTGTGTATGGAAAGAAAACTGTTCAAGTCCGGAAACAGCGTGGTTATCGCTTTACCGAAAGAGACGATTGAATTCCTTGGGCTGGCGGAAGGGGATTTGGTGTCGGTGGATCTTGACCAGGAGTCGCGAAAAATCGTGATCGCTCCAGCGCAACATGAAAGCATCTCGGGCGTTGATGCCGAGTTCGCTCAACAAGTGAGTAAATTTATTGATGAATACCGGCAAGCGTTGGATATCCTGGCGCGCCAATGAATTTTCTGAGCGCCGAACAGATCTTGTTTATTCATGATCGCCTGATCCGCGCCACCGGCGGCAGCCATGGAGTTCGCGATCTGAACGGCTTGCTGGCATCCGTCGGACGCCCGCAAGCCACTTTTGAGGGTCATGACCTGTACCCAGATATTTATTACAAAGCAGCCGCCCTGATTGATTCGCTGATCCGTAACCATCCTTTCCTGGATGGAAACAAACGGACTGGTCTGGCTGCTGCAGGACTATTTTTCTTACGAAATGGTGTTCACCTGGTTGCCGATCAGGGAGAGGCCGTAGGGCTGGCGCTGGCAATCGCCAGGGCGGAGTTGGGCATTGTGGAAATCGCTGCGTGGTTCGAAGCGCACACGAACTCGTTTGGGAGCCCTTGAGATGCCCAAAAGTAAATCCTCCCGTGCACCCAAAGAACCCACCCTACTGAACTCTGCGCATGGAGCAAACCTATGACAATCATGAAAATGCCTTTCGGTCGGCTGGCGCATCTGAGCACGCGCACCCTGTTCGGAGCTGCCGCCCTGAGCCATGTATCCCAAGCTGAGGCCGATCGTACGCTCGATGTGCTGCTGCACTATGGCGTCAATCACATCGACGTGGCAGCCAGCTACGGCGATGCAGAGCTGCGCATTGCGCCCTGGCTCAGACGGTACCCCAAACATTTCTTCATCGCCACCAAGACCGCGGAACGCACAGCTCGCAGGGGCAAAGAGGAATTACACCGCTCGCTCGATCGCATGGGCGTCGACCATGTTGACCTTTGGCAGCTTCACAACCTGGTCGATCCGATCGATTGGGATACAGCCCTCAGTCCGGGTGGAGTGATCGAGGCGGCGGTGGAGGCTAAACAGCAGGGGCTGATCCGGGGAATCGGCGTCACCGGGCATGGGCTGCAGATTGCCGCCACACACCGCCGCAGCCTGGAACGCTTCGACTTCGACTCGGTGCTGCTGCCCTATAATTTCATCACGCTGAAGAACGAGTACTACGCCGCAAACTTTAACGGTCTCCTGGATACCTGCCAGGAGCGGAATATTGCCGTACAGACGATAAAGGCTATCGCCCTCCAGCCCTGGATGGCGCAGTCTCATACCCATACAACCTGGTACCAACCGCTGCAGAACCAGGGCGACATCGATATGTCGGTGTGGTGGGCGCTGGCGAGGCCGGGCATCTTTCTGACCACGGTTGGCGACCTCAGCCTGCTCCCCAGGTTTCTGAACGCCGCGCAGCGATTCGAGGAGCTGCCCTCCGCTGTAGCGCCGACCAGACCGCAAGACTATCTAGATAAGCTGGATTTCATCCCCCTGTTCGTATGAGATCGAGGGACTGCTCTCCATTCTCAGCTCTCGAATCACGGTGTCACAATCCACGCCTCCGGGGGTGAGGCGACAAAGATAATACATCTCACCGCAGAGAGTTAAAATCACGCTTCTCCAATCTCGGCTCTCGGTTTTCCTGGTTCACCCCCACGCGTGTGGGAAATACTGTCAACGGATAAAAACAGATTACACGGATACAATACAAAAAGCAAGACCGCGGTCCGCGGTCTGCCTTCGGATAAAACTTCGAATCTCTTTAACCCTGATCGCCGGTCCGGTCTACAGCGATGTATAAAGTGATGTATAATCGCATTGGAGGTGCGCCATGTCAACCCGGATGGTTCGCAAGCAATTCTATATCCTGAAGCGCCAGGATGCGCTGCTCAAACGTCTTGCCCAGGCGCGCGGCCTCAGCGAGGCGGAGATCATCCGCCAGGCTATCGAGCGGGAAGCAGGTGGAGAAGCTGTAAAGCCCAGAACAATCGATCGCCCAGCCTGGCAGGAGCTGGTCGTCTTCCTGGAGGCGCGCCAGGGAGCGGCGGTTAGCAGCCGACCCTACCGGTGGAACCGCGAGGAGATCTATGCCGAACGCGAAAGCCGCTGGCTGCGTGACAAGGACGAGGATTAGACCATGCCGCCGATTCTCATCGACACAAACTTGTTGGTGTACCTGTACGATACGGGCTCACCTGGAAAGGCAGCGCAGGCGCAACGGGTTTTAGACCGACTTGACATGACCTACAGTGGAAGGCTCAGCGTGCAGTGCTTGGCTGAATTTATGAATGTCTCCACTCGCAAGTTAGATCCACCACTCACACGCGCCGAAGCATTGGATCAGGTTAGCCTCTTCACACGCATGTGGCCGATCTTTGACCTGACCCCCCTGCTCGTATTGGAAGCCGCCCGCGGCGCCCGCGACCACGGACTGGCGTATTATGACGCCCAAATCTGGGCTGCTGCCCGCCTCAACCAGGTGACCGTCGTATTCAGCGAAGATTTCAGCGCCGGGCAAATATTGGAAGGCGTGCGCTTTGTCAACCCGTTTTCGGCGGATTTCCGCGTGGAAGATTGGATATGAGAGCAGACCGGCGGAAACTGTAAACGGGTGAATACCGACTTTGCGCCTCACCCCTCCCTTCAGGGAGGGGCAGGGGGGTAGGTACAGAAAATAAACCGCCGTCC
>CAYHAX010000311.1:0-5292 GCA_964354695.1 uncultured Dehalococcoidia bacterium | reverse complement strand
GTCCAGGTTCTGCCAAGCTTCCCACTTCTCTATCTTGGCGATGAGCGGGATATCCGCCCCGTTTTTCTTGAGTAACCTCGTGACACGGAGCACATCCTCAGCTTCCCTGACGAAGGATAACGCTATGAAATCAACCTCATGCTCTATGCCGAAGAGGATATCTGCGAAGTCCTTGTCGGTGAAAGAAGGTATCTTCAGGGTTATGTCAGGCAGATTGACGCCTTTTCCCCATGCCAGCGTGCCGCCCACAAGGATGCGGCACTTCACATCTTTTGAAGTGGTGCTGGTCACCTTCAGCTTTATTGCGCCGTCATCGAGGAAAACGATATCGCCAGGCTTCACGCTTTGGGGAAGCTCAGGCAAATTTATGTGTACCTTGCGCTCATCGCCCACAACATTTGATGTGGTGAGGGTGAAATCCGAGCCTTCCTTGAGCTTAATCTCCTTGTTTTTGAGCTTGCCGGTGCGAATTTTAGCCCCTGCGATGTCTTGAAGTATGGCTACGGGTGTATCCAGCTTTGCTGCTGCCTTGCGGATGTTTCCTATGTAAGCTGTATGTTCTTTATGAGTACCGTGGGAGAAGTTGAGGCGCGCCACGTTCATCCCCGCCTTGATTAGCTTCTCGATGGCGGGGGGCGACCCGGTGGCGGGTCCGATGGTGCAGATTATCTTGGTTCTCTGTCTCGGTTTCATTACTCTACTTCGGTATGCAGGTTTTCACCTATTATACCAGCACTGCCTGCTTATGCCATCACCTGCCGCGGAACACGGGCGGGCGCTTTTCATTGAGTGCCTTTATCGCTTCCTGGTAATCATGGGAGGAGATTAACAGAGATTGAACGTCAGTAGCCTCCTCCAGACCGGCTTTGATGTCCTTATGCTGGAAGCTCCTGTTGATGAGCTGCTTGCCTATTCCTACTGCCAGAGGTGCCTTTTGAGCCATCTTGAGGGCGATTTTGTTAACCTCGTTATCGAAGGTTTCGCGAGGGAAGACGCGGTTGACCAAGCCCAGCTCCTCCGCCCTCCTGGCGCTGATACTCTCTCCGCTCAATATGAGTTCCTTGGCTCGCGCCGGTCCGATGAGCCAGGGCAATCTGACAGTGCCTCCGGAGTCGGGAAGGATGGCGAAGTTTATCTGCGGCAGTGAGAAGATGGCGTCGTCTGTGGAGTACCTCAAATCACAACAGAGGGCAAGTTCCAAGCCACCGCCGATGGCTGGTCCGTTCAGGGCTGCGATGGTGAGCTTTTGAATTTCCTCGAATTCGTTGAATACCCTGTTCCAGTACTGGCGCTGCCGCCAGCGGAAGGCAACCGGCGTCATGGTCCTCACAATATCGAGGTCTGCCCCTGCGGAGAAGTACCTGCCTGCTCCTATCAAAAGGATAACCCGTACCTCGTCATCGGTGATGATACTCTGGAGGATTGTCCAGAGCTCCTCCAGCATATCGAAGTTTATGGCGTTGAGCTTATCAGGGCGGTTGAGGGTTATGATTCCCACGTTGTCGGATTTGTCGTAGAGAACGGTTTTTCTTTTCACAGGAGCACCTCCGATATGGGTTTTTAGGTCTCGGCATAGCGTGGTTCCGAACTACCGGGTCTCCGAGCGAGAGCCAGGGGCATTGTAACACAGCGCTGTGGCCAACGGAAGCACGAGATGAAGGGGCTTTTTGAGTCAAAGTTACTTGGTGGGATAGTTGCGAAGCGGAGGTTGGATGGAGTACACTGCCTAGTGAAAATTCGGCGGGGGCTTAAATGACCACAACAGTTCTTTTAGTGCGGCATGGGCAGACCAGGTCGAATGTAACCGGCTACTATATGGGCTGGTCTGAGGAGGGTCTCAACGAGGTGGGCTACACCCAGGCGCGCAAGCTGGCTTCCCGGCTGGCGGGGTCGCCCATCGACTCAATCTATACCAGTCCTCTGAAGAGGGCTTATACTACTGCGTCCATTATAGCCGAGCCTCACGGGCTTGAGGTGAAGTTGATGGATGATTTGATTGAAATCAAGCTGGGTGACTGGCAGGGGTTGCACGAAGGCGAGATAGCGAAAAGGTGGCCCGAGCTGTGGCAGCAGTCTCGAATAGACCCATCGGGGCTGGCTTTCCCCAACGGGGAAAGCTTCGGGCAGGTGGCTGAAAGGTCGGTTAGAGCCTTCGAGATGGTGGTGGCTGCCAATCAGGGTAAGCAGACGATGATTGTTACGCACGATATCGTGGTCAGGATACTGGCTGCGTACGTTATGGGTGTGCCGTACAGCGTTTATCGCAGGCTGGAGATAGACAACGCCTCCTTGAGCGTGGTTCGCATAGAGGGTGGTTCGAGGCAGCTTATCACACTAAACGACATCTCGCACTATAAGGCTGCGCCATCTGAAATGTGATAATTTTTTAACTATTTACCTCGCCATTTTATGATTTCTCCATAGAGGAGTTGTTACTATAATCATTAACTGGGCGATTGGGGGTGTATAGATTATGCTGAAAGCTTACCAATATTGTTTAGAGTTTAGAAATTAGGATTTAGAATTTCTCAATGGAGGTACGGATGGAAGGCGATAGGATTTCTTACCACGAGTCTGTGCGCAGGGTGTATGAGCGTATCAAGAAGGATGGTATGGACAATATCTGGGACCGCTACGAAGCCCAGGGGCTGGGCAGCCCGGATAAGCGCTGTCCTTTCTGCCAGGCGGGCGTTCGCTGCGACCTCTGTTCCAACGGACCCTGCCGCGCCGACGCAGCCAAGGACAAGAAGGGAGTCTGCGGCATTAAAGCCGATGGCATGGCGATGCGCATGATGCTGCTCAGGAATGTCATGGGCGCTTCCACTTATCATTATCATACCGAGCAGACCATCAAGACCCTCAGAGCCACCGCCGAGAAGAAGACGCCGTTCCAGATTAAAGAGGCTGGGAAGCTCAGGGATTTCGCCAAGCGGCTCGGCTTGAGCACAGCGGGGTCGCTCGAAAAAATAGCCATTAGCCTCTGCGATTTCGCGGAGTCTGATTTCAACAGGAAGCTGGATGAGCCCAGCATGATAGTTGAGGCTCTGGCTCCTAAGGAGCGCAAAGAGCGCTGGCGGAAGCTCGATATTTTCCCCGGAGGCATTCACGGCGAGATATTGTTCGCCACCAGTTCGTGTCTCACCAATGTCGATGGTTACTACCAGAGCCTGGCTCTGAAGGCGATGCGGCTCGGCGTGGCGATGGCGTACCAGAGCCAGATTGTCACTGAGTACTGTCAGGATGTGCTCTACGGGATACCCAAGCCTCATAAGATGCGCGTGGATTTGGGCGTGCTGGAGCCTGACTATGTAAACGTGCTGCCCAACGGACATGAGCCTTTCCTGGGCTTTGCCATGGTGCAACTGGCTCGCAAGCCGGAGTGGCAGAAGAAGGCAAAGGACGTGGGAGCCAAAGGGCTGCGGGTTATCGCCAATATCGAGACGGGGCAGGAGATGATTCAGAGATGGGAGATGGATAACACGTTCTACGGCTTCACGGGGAACTGGATTACGCAGGAGGCTGTTCTTGCCAGCGGCTGCGTGGACCTCTTTGCCTGCGACATGAACTGCTCCATGCCCATTGACCCGCTGTATGCTCAGAAATATAAATTCAAGCTGATACCGGTGAGTGAACTAGTTGCCTTCGAGGGCGTCACCGAGCGCATCAACTACGAGCCTGAGAAGGCTGAGGAGCAGGCGGCGTGGCTATTGCAGATGGCGATAGATAACTTCAAGGTCAGGCGAGCCTCTGTGGAGCCGTTCGGACAGTTGCCTATGCGAGAGGCTGTGGTGGGCTTCTCCACCGAAAGCATACTGGAAGCCCTCGGCGGCAGCCTGATGCCGCTGCTTAACGCCATAAAGGTGGGCACGTTGCGGGGTGTAGCGGGACTGGTCTCCTGCACCACGCTGAGGGACTCGGGGCAGGATGTGCACAGCGTGAGAGTGGCAAAGGAGCTGATTAAGCGGGATGTGCTGGTGCTCTCTATGGGGTGCGGCAACGGTGCTATGCAGGTCGCGGGGCTGTGTAGCCCTGAAGCCAGGGAGTTCGCGGGTCCCGGTCTCCAGAAGGTTTGCGAGAAGCTGAACATACCGCCTGTTCTGAGCTACGGGACTTGTACCGATACAGGGCGTCTGGCTGACCTCCTGGCGGCTATTTCGGCTGCTCTGGGGAGCGTGCCTATACCCGACCTGCCTGTCGCTGCTGTGGCTCCGGAGTACATGGAGCAGAAGGCTACTATAGATGCCATATTCGCCCTGGCTCTGGGGCTATATACATACGTGAATCCTGTGCTCACAGTGACCGGCGCGCCGAATTTGGTGAGGCTCCTGACCCAGGACCTAAAGCAGATGACGGGCGGTGTGTTAAATGTAGAGACGGACGCGGTCAAGGCTGTAGATGGCATTCTTGCGCATATAGAGGCGAATCGGAAGAAGCTTGGCATCTAGTTTAGTCGGAGCATTGCCCGAACCAGACTTAGAAAATAGCGCGGGTGCACCCGCATTCCCTTGTAGGGGACAGAGCCCCTACACTATGGTTGCCTTAATATTGTTTATGATTTAGGAATTCGGATTTAGAATTTACGTAGGGGCGAGGTATCCTCGCCCCTACGTGCTTTATGTGGCGGGGCTGATGTGCTTATCGGTTAGCATGAGACCGATGACGCCTAGCACAATTAAGGCTATGGAGCCTATCTTTATGGCGGTGGCGGGCTCTTTGAAGTAAAGAAAGCCGATTACAGCTATGAGTGCTGTGCCCACGCCGGACCAGATGGCATAAGCGATACTGACATCGATTTTCTTCAGGGCGAGGGTTATGAAGGCAAAGCTGAGCCCATAGAAGACGAACATGAGGATTGAAGGCACTAGTTTTGTGAAGCCGTGCGCCAGTTTCATGTTGGTGGTGCCGATGACTTCCATAGTGATTGCGATGATTAAATAAACCCAACTCATGTGACCCCCCTAGATGTTTGTATGCATTGAAATGATACACTCCAGAGGGGAACATATCAAGCGAGGCTCAAATGGCTAAGGGACTGTGGGGGTGAAGGCTACTTCCTGTTTTTGTGATTCAGGGACAGTGTGGCGGGCAGGTACACCTGGTTGGAGTATTCTTTCAACATCCTTCGTGCGGAGAAGTGGGGTAGAACAGTGCGTATCGCCTCTTTGACTACGCGGAGCCAGCCGTGAGGCACACCGTCTCGGTCGCGGTCGTAGTAGAGCGGCACTATCCTTTCCTCAAGCAGGCGGTAGAGCGACTCTCCGTCCATCTTATCCTCTTCGCCTTGTCTGTAAG
>CAYHAX010000310.1:0-10166 GCA_964354695.1 uncultured Dehalococcoidia bacterium | reverse complement strand
AACCCCCACCCTCTTCAGCATCTCCAGCTCATCCTCGAGTACCTTGCGGGGCAGGTCATACTCGGGTATCGCTGTCCTGAGCATGCCGCCAGCCTTGGGCTCAGCCTCGAATATGGTCACCGAGTGTCCGCCCTTCTTAGCCAGGTAGTAGGCTGCGGTGAGGCCTGCAGGGCCTGAACCGATGATAGCTACCTTCCTACCCAAAACGGAAGCTTTGCCTTCAGTAGTCCACTTGACGCTCGCCCGCTCGGCGGCGAGGCGCTCCAGCGCTCTGATGGCGAGCCCCTGGTCAAGGTCGTTGCGTCTGCAGGCAGGCTCGCAGGGGTGTGAACAGATGTGGCTACAAATGAGGGCTAGGGGCACTTTCTCCCGAATTACTGCCAGCGCCTCGTTGTACTTGTGTTCTCTGATGAATCTTATGAAGCGCGGCACATCTACTCGTGCGGGGCAGGCATATTGGCAGCGAATCGCGGCTGCTCTGGGGTCTGGCCAGCGCACCAACTCATCGCCTACATCCATCAGCGCGCCTGTGGGGCAGACTTCGACGCAGCAGCCGCAGAAGGTGCAACCTGACTCAGTGAGGGTCTTG
The DNA here is from genome assembly GCA_964354695.1 of uncultured Dehalococcoidia bacterium. Taxonomy (GTDB): domain Bacteria; phylum Chloroflexota; class Dehalococcoidia; order SZUA-161; family SZUA-161; genus CAYHAX01. The sequence continues at coordinate 9,577 of CAYHAX010000310.1, read as the reverse complement.
CCGAAGGCGCCACCGATGAAGGTGTCCTTGCCGCGGCGGTTGAATGAAATAGCCTCTACCTTGATAATCTCTTGGTCTACCCTTACACATTTGCCGCAAAGGATGCAGAGGTTATTATTCCTGACGACAAAGGGGTTCTCCCTCTCGATGGGGAATCCTCTGTGATTGTATGGATAGGGCATTTCGCCAATGCCTATGAAGTCAACTGCTTTCTGCAGCTCGCAACGTCCGTTCTTGGGGCAGAGAATACAATGCTGTTCATCGACGCTGGGCAGGCGCAAACATACATCTCCGGGTTTGCATCGTTCCCTGCGGTGACAGGTGAGGCAGACATGAGGATGTCTTGCCAGCAGTATATGCAGCACGTTTCGGCGCTGTTCGTTAACTTCGGGTGTGTTACTTTGAATAACCATGCCGTCGGCAGCGGGTTCACTGCATGCGGTAACGAAACCGCGTCTCTCCTCTATTTTCACCTGGCACAGCCGGCATGCGCCTGTGGGCAGCTTGATATCCCGTAGGGCGCACAGGTTGGGGATGTATATGCCGTTGTCGAGTGCTGCCTCCAGGATTCTCTTGCCTCGGGTCGTCTTGACCTCAACGCCGTCTATTTTCAGTGTAACGACATTCGTTTTAGTTGATGTACTTTCCACAGCATTACACCTCGATTATTTTACGCCCGCAGCTACCGGCACGGGTTCCTTGGGCACTTCTACGGTCTCGCCGCTGACTTTCTTCACGGCACTGAATTTGGTCGGACATTTTTCCAGACATGTGCCGCACTTGATGCACTTAACCTGGTCTATTATGTGCACCATTCTCTTGCCGCCGGTTATCGCATCTACAGGGCAGGCTCTGGCACAGATACCGCAGCCTGAACATTTGTCGGGAAGGATGAAGAAGTTTATGAGCTCCTTACACACCAATGCCGGACATCTTTTCTCATTGACATGCGCCTCCCATTCTTCACGGAAGTAGCGTATGCTGGAGAGTACGGGATTGGGGGCAGACGTCCCCAGTCCGCAGAGGGCGCTGCTGATGACGGTTTTGCCCAACTCGTTCAGATGGTCTAAGTCTTCGGGCTTTCCTTTGCCGTGCGTTATTCTCTCCATCATATCAATCATCAAAGGTAAACCTTCGCGACAGGGCACACACTTGCCGCAGGACTCGTCGCGACAGAAAGCGAGGAAATACCGTGCGGTATCCACCATGCAGGTGTCCGTATCCATTACCACCATGCCGCCGGAACCCATGATGGAGCCGACGCGGGCGAGGTTCTCGAAATCTACAGTGGTATCCAGAAGGTTAGCTGGTATACATCCTCCGGAAGGCCCTCCGGTCTGTATGGCTTTGAAAGGTTTGTCGTGGGGAATCCCTCCGCCTACTTCGTATATTATCTGGCGTAAGGTGATGCCCAGAGGTACTTCAATCAATCCGGGACGGTTTATCTTCCCGGTCAGGGCGAAGGTCTTCGTTCCCTTACTATCTTTCGTTCCGTAGCCGGAAAACCAATCGCCGCCTTTGACCACGATGTTAGGCACATTGGCAAATGTCTCCACATTATTCAGAGAGGTGGGTAAGCCCCATAGCCCTGATTCCACAGAGCGCGGCGGCCTAACGCGCGGCATGCCTCGTTTACCCTCGATGGAGTACATCAGGGCGCTGCCCTCGCCGCAGACAAAAGCTCCGGCGCCTTGCATTATTTCAATGTCAAAGCTGAACCCGCCGCCCATAATATTTTTGCCCAGCAGGTTCAAATCTTTCGCCTGTGCTATGGCGGTCTTAAGTCGCTTGACAGCTAAGGGATACTCTGCTCTCACATATATATATCCATGAGATGTGCCGATAGTGTAGCCGGCGATAGCCATTCCCTCGAGAAGGGAGTGAGGGTCTCCCTCGAGGACGGAGCGGTTCATGAAAGCGCCTGGGTCGCCCTCGTCGGCATTGCACACCACGAATTTGGGTGTGGGTTTGCTGCGCCTTGCCTCCTGCCATTTCCTTGAGGTAGGGAAGCCGGCTCCACCGCGTCCACGCAGCCCCGACTTCTCAACTTCCTTGATGATGTCATCAGGCTGCATTCCCAGAGCCTTATTCAGTCCGGCATAGCCTCTATTGGCGATATAGTGGTAGATATTATCGGCATCTATTGTGCCGCATCTATCCAGTATTATCCTGACCTGTGGCTTTAGCATCGGTAGCTCAGAGAACTTAGGTATGCCCTCGATAGTGCCCTCGCCTATGATTCCCAGCGCCAGGTCGGGACGCGGGTTATCTTTGACAAGGTAATCCTCAATGATTTCTGCCACCTTCTCTTTGGTAACGTGGCTGTAGCAGATTCTAGGGCGCCCCGGCTTTATGATATCCATCAGTGGCTCCAGATAGCACAAGCCCAGGCATCCTACAGGCATTACATTGGCATCGATATTGCGTTTGGCAAGCTCCTCTTTGACAGCCTGCATAGTTGCGTTGCCGCCTGCTGCCATGCCACAGGTAGCCAGCCCCACAAGGATCAGAGGCTTGCTGTCATGCCACAGGCTTTTCCATTCTGCATTGGCTTTGTCTTGGATTTCTGAGAAATTCATAGGATTCCCCTTCAAAAATAACTATTATTGGTACTTCTTAATGGTTTCCAGAGCCTTGGGCCCTGTTATGCTGCCAAAGACGTCGTTATCAACCACAACAACGGGCGCCAGGGCACAGGAACCAAAGCAGCGCACTGTCTCCAGAGTGAAATTTTCGTCCTTGGTGGTCTGCCCTTCCTTGATATGAAGTTCTCGTTCCAGCGAGTCCACAATGCCTCCAGCGCCGCATACGTGACAGGCTGTGCCCAGGCATACCTTAATCATATGCTTGCCGGGCTTAATGTAGCGGAACTGTGCGTAGAAGCTGGCAACTCCGTAAACCGTGTTGGGCGAAACCCCAGCCAGTTCCCCGATTTCCTCCATCGCTTCTCTGGGCAAATAGCCCAGATTCTCCTGTACTGCCTGTAGTGCCGGTATCAGCACAATCTGCTGTCCTTTCAACGGGGTAATCAGCGCGTGAATCTGGCTCTTCAGGTCGTTATTGCTTGTCACCTGTTTCCTCCAGTTTATGTTTCCTATCTCTGCATTGAGACACAAAATACCTGGTGATTCATAGCCAGGCTGTTCAAGTCATAATCCATGGTTTGACAATAAAATCTTTAGCCCGAGAGACAGGCTGTAGCATCAAAATACTAATAAAGCGAATCATATTAAATCTAGGGGAAAGTGCTCTGCTGACCAGAAAATCTGTGTACTGGGATGGGCATATGGAAAAGCAAGGATATTAACAGCCTGCAAGGGTACTCTCAATTCCTCGAACGGCTAATTCTATAAAAACTAGCTTTTTCTGAAGCCAACGCTCAATCGCTATTATAGCTTACGATAATTTTCAAGTCAACCTCGAGGGAATGAGGACTTTCATACTGGTATTTTACGTCATAAGTGGTATAATACAGGTCGGGCGGGTTTCACGCTTTGAACCAGTAATGTACCGAGTTATAATAAAGGCTAGCCAGGGGCAGAAGCTCTCGAATAGAGAGCTTTTTTATCTTCTGTAATATGTTAGGGGGGCAAAATGTATAAAATCATGCACAGGGAAGACCTCACCCCTGAAATTCATTTGTTCGAAATAGCTGCCCCGGATGTAGCCAAAAAGGCTCAAGCGGGGCAGTTCGTTGTAATTCGGGCAGATGAGAAGGGTGAGCGGATTCCACTGACCATAGCCGATTGGGACCGGGAGAAAGGCACGGTCACCGTAGTTTTCATGGAGGTGGGTAAAACTACCCGTAAGCTGGCGACTGTGAAGGCCGGAGAGCATATCGCCAACTTTGCTGGGCCTCTCGGATTGCCTACCCATATAGATAACTACGGCACAGTGGTCTGTGTAGCCGGAGGCTTTGCCATCGCCACTATCGTCCCCATTGCCCGTGCCATGAAAGCGGCGGGAAACAAGGTCATCTCGATAATGGGGTTCCGCACCAAGGACCTGGTGTTCTGGGAAGACCGCCTGCGCAAGTTCAGCGACGAGCTGATTGTAACCACCGATGATGGCACTTACGGGCGCAAGGGGGTGGTCACTATCCCGCTAAAGGAATTGCTTGAGGGGGGCAAGGAGAAGGTTGGCCTTGTGGTCGCCATCGGGCCTACGGTAATGATGAAGTTTTCCTCTCTGACCACTAAGCCCTTCGGCGTTAAGACCATCGTCAGCCTCAACCCCATAATGGTAGACGGCACGGGGATGTGTGGCGTCTGCCGTGTGTCTATCGATGGTGTCACCAAGTTCACCTGTGTCGATGGCCCCGATTTCGATGGACACAAGGTCGATTGGGACGAGCTTATGGCTCGCCAGCGCACCTATCTGGATGAGGAGAAGCGCTCCCTGGAGATTTGGAAGCAGAGCTGTAGCTGTGGAGGTAAGACCTAATGCCTGAGAAGTTGAACCTTAATCGAGTTGCCATGCCCAAGCAGGAGCCTGCGGCAAGGGCTAGGAACTTCAACGAGGTTGCCTTTGGATACACAGCGGAGAACGCACTTTATGAGGCTGGACGTTGTATTCAGTGCAAGAAGCGCACCTGTGTCGCCGGTTGCCCTGTTGGTGTGGATATACCGGAGTTCATTCTGGCGCTGCGAGATAGCAAGATGCCCGAGGCAGTTAAGATACTCAAGGGCAAGAACGCCCTCCCCGGCATCTGCGGTCGCGTCTGCCCCCAGGAGACGCAGTGCGAGGAGGTTTGCACCCTGGCTAAGAAAGGTGCCCCCGTCGCTATCGGCAGACTGGAGCGTTACGTTGCTGACTGGGAGCTGGCACAACCGGCAAGCGCTAAGCCTAAGCCTGAGATAGCATCTCCCACGGGCAAGAAGGTCGCTGTGGTCGGCTCAGGGCCGGCTGGTCTCACCGTAGCCGCCGATTTGGCGAAACGCGGTCATAAAGTAACCATTCTCGAAGCTCTTCATGTTGCCGGTGGAGTATTGATGTACGGCATACCGGAGTTCAGGATGCCCAAGCATATCGTCCAGGCTGAAGTGGACTATGTGAAGTCCCTGGGTGTGCAGGTCAAGCTGGACGCGGTGATAGGCAAAACAGCTACGGTCGACGAGTTGCTCAAGGACGGCTATGATGCTGTCTTCTTAGGCACCGGCGCTGGGTTGCCCATGTTCCTGCACGTCCCCGGTGAGAACTACTGCGGTATTTATTCCGCTAACGAATTCCTGACCCGAACCAATCTGATGAAGGCTTACCTCTTCCCAGACTACGACACCCCGCTGAAGGTGGGCAAGAGGGTGGCGGTCATCGGCGGCGGGAATGTGGCTATGGACGCTGCCAGGTGTGCCCTAAGGCTCGGCGCTCCCGAGGTATACATCGTGTACCGTCGCAGCCGCACAGAGCTGCCGGCGCGTCGTGAGGAGGCGGAGAACGCCGAGGAGGAGGGCGTCATCTTTAAGTACCTCACCAACCCGGTGAGGTTCTACGGCGATGACAAGGGCTGGGTGAAGACTATGGAGTGCGTGGAGATGGAGCTTGGCGAACCCGATGCCAGTGGACGCCGCAGCCCTGTGGTAAAGAAGGGCAGCGAGTTCAAGATGGACGTTGACATAGTGGTCGTGGCTCTGGGCACCACGCCCAACCCCCTGGTCCCTACCACCACCAAAGGGCTTGACACCACAAAGAAGGGCACGGTTGTAGCCGAAGAGGCTACAGGCAAGACCACCAAGCCCGGCGTCTGGGCAGGCGGAGACGTAGTTACCGGCGCTGCCACCGTAATCAGCGCCATGGGCGCTGCCAAGAGAGCAGTAGCCTCCATGGACGACTACCTCAAAGGCAAATAGCAACTGAACCAAAGTTAGCATCACGTAGGGGCACGGCGTGCCGTGCCCCTACGTTCTTCCCTAAACGATGTTATTCCTGTAAAATGGTGCTGCCCTTTGTTGGGTAGCCTGGAGCAGGTGCTCCAACCTACCTGTGGAAATCGTGCAATGACACCAGTTCGAAGCCAGTACCTCAAAATAAAGCGAAGCTATCCCCAGGCTATCGTCTTCTTCCGCTTGGGCGATTTCTACGAGACCTTCGACGATGACGCCAGGCTGGTCTCCAGGGAGCTTGAGATAACCCTCACCTCCCGTGAGATGGGCAAGGGACAGCGCTTCCCTATGGCGGGCATTCCCTACCACGCTCTGGACAACTACTTGGCTAAGCTCATCAACAAGGGCTATAAAGTCGCTATCTGCGAGCAGATGAGCGAGCCTAAACCTGGCAGGGGACTTGTTGAGCGCGAGGTGGTGCGGGTGGTCACTCCTGGCACAGTAGTTGAGCCCAACCTGCTCGAGACCAAGACCAACAACTACCTCGCCTCCGTGATTGCCGAAGGCGACGAAGTCGGCATAGCCTATATTGACATAACGACAAGTGAGTTCGCCACCACTCAGCTTCCTGCCCCCAAAGCTCAAATCGAATTAGAGCGCCTTCGTCCCTCCGAAGTGCTCACCCCGGGCAAGTCTCAGTTCGACTCGTGGTCTCTTTCAACACCGATAACACCGCTCGACGACAGGTGGTTCGAACTGGACATGGCTCGTCAGACCTTGCTCACAAACTTCGGCGCTTCCTCTCTGGAGGGCTACGGCTGTGCCCATCTGCCTCTGGCGATAAGGGCGGCAGGTGCTATCCTGCATTACCTGGAGCAGACCCAGAAGGGCGCGCTGGGTCAGATAAACAGCCTCGCCACATATTCCACAGAGTCCTTCATGACCCTGGATGCCCCGACACGCCGCAATCTCGAGCTGTTTCAGAGCAGCCGCCTCGGTCTCACCGCTGGCTCGCTGCTCTCCGTCATCGATTTAACCAGGACACCCATGGGCGGCAGGCTGCTCAAAAAATGGCTGGGGCAGCCCCTATTAGGCATAAAAGAGCTTGAGCGCAGACAGGGGGCTGTAGCCTGGTTCCAGTCCCCGCAGCGCGCCGAGGTAATCAGCCTTTTAAGCAAGCTTAGCGACGTGGAGCGCCTGATTAACCGCGTCCGCGCCGGCATCGCTACCCCGCGCGAAGTGGTATCGTTGCGCCGCAGCCTGGAGCAGGTTCCTCAGTTGAAAGCGATTCTCAGCGATGACAAAGCTCTGGAGTGGCTCTCCTCCGAACTCAAGCCCTGCGATGACGTTGTTATTTTGATATCTCACGCCATTGTTGATGACCCGCCGTCGTCGGTAGGCGAGGGCAATGTCATAAAGAGTGGCTTCTCCAGCGAGCTTGACGAGCTTCGCTCCGCCTCATCGAATGCGCGCAAGTACCTTGCCGACCTGGAGCGCACCGAACGCGATAGGACGGGCATAAAGTCGCTAAAGGTGGGTTATAACAGAGTCTTCGGCTACTACATCGAGGTCACCACTCCGCATTTGAGTCGCGTGCCCCAGGACTATATCCGCAAGCAGACGCTGGTTGGGGCGGAACGCTACTTCACGCCTCAGCTCAAAGAATATGAGTCGCTCATCCTCAACGCTGAGACCAGGATTGCAGAGCTGGAAAGCTCCATCTTCCGTCAGGTCTGCCGCCAGGTTGGAGATGGCGGCGAACGCATCCTCGGCATCGCCGCCGCACTTGCGCAGATAGATGTCCTCTCCGCCTTCGCCGAGGTGGCGGTGAGACATGGCTATACCTGCCCCAAACTGACCACCGATGACTCGATAACTGTTGTAAACGGACGCCACCCCGTCGTGGAACGTGCCCTGACAGATGAACGCTTTGTCCCCAACGATACCTATCTCTCTAACAAAGACGCCCAGCTCATCATCCTCACCGGACCCAATATGTCGGGAAAGTCAACCTATCTCAGACAGGTTGCCCTCATTGTGTTATTAGCTCAGATAGGCAGCTTCGTCCCCGCCGATTCGGCGACCATCGGGATGGTTGACCGCATCTTCACCCGCGTGGGGCTTCAGGATGACCTGGTCACCGGTCAGTCCACATTCATGATTGAGATGGTGGAGACCGCAAACATACTCAACAACGCCACCTCTAAGTCGCTGATTATTCTCGACGAGATAGGGCGCGGCACCTCGACCTACGATGGTCTTTCTATTGCTCAAGCAGTTGCCGAGTATATCCATAATCACCCCAGACTGGGCGCAAAAACGCTGTTCGCCACTCATTACCACGAATTGGTGGAGCTGGCGAATTTCCTGCCCCGCGTGAGGAACTACAACGTCGCTGTTTCCGAAGAAGGGGGTAAGGTAGCCTTCCTGCGCAAGATAATCCCCGGGGGCGCTGATAAGAGCTACGGCATCCATGTGGCGCAACTGGCAGGCTTGCCCAGGGCGGTGGTGCACCGCGCCGAGGAGGTAATGTCTGAGCTTGAGAAAGACGGCAATCTCAAGATTGCGCCGGGCATTCCCCCGCGCTCCCGTCAGAAGTCACCTAGAGAGCAACTGGCGTTCTTCGAACAGAAGTCCCCCCTTCCGGACGAAATCCGCAATCTGGACATATCCTCCATGACCCCTCTGGAAGCCATCACCAAGCTCTACGAACTCCAGCGCAAAGCTAAAGAAGGCTAAAAGCGACAATCCTTCCGAAGTTGTTCCCAATCAACTCCTTATTTGCTCGAGAGCGCTTAGTAAATGGAGAGTTCAGAGGGGCGTCCGCCTCAGGCGGATGACGGGGGATACCCCCAATCCTTCCTTGGAAGGAGGGGGATATAGGGGGTTGAGAGAACGTTTGTAAACGCTCTCTTTAATCCTTTATTTGCTCCTGCTTGCACTTTCATGTTATAATGACATTGTAATAATGGCGCAATGAGCCAATATGCCAAGGAGAGAACCATGGGTATGTTAGCGAAACTAACGAGCGGTGGTCAGGTTACCCTGCCTAAAGAGATTAGGGAAAAGTCCAATATGCAGCCCGGCGACTTCGTAGAGGTTGAGCTTGATAGGCAGGGCTGCATAGTATTGACACCGAAGAAGCTTGTGAATGCCAACCAGGCGTACTTCTGGACTGAGCAGTGGCAGAAGGGGGAGCGCAAAGCAGATGAGGATATAAAAGCCGGGCGGGTCAAAAGGTTCAAGTCTGCCAGGGAGGCGGTCAAGTACCTCGAGGGTAAGTCCTAGGCATGGAGGTCTTCCTTACTGAGCAATTCGAGCAGGCGTACCACGAACTCAGCGATGCTGAGCGACGCAGTGTTCGCAAGGCGCTCGTCTTGTTGGGTGAAAACCTGAGACACCCCAGCCTCCGCGTTAAGAAAATGGAGGGCAAGCGAGATATCTGGGAGGCTCGCCCCTCCAAAAGGCTGAGGATGACCTTCGAGTTGGTAAAGGGAACAGTAATTATGCGCAACTTAGGAGAGCATGACAAGGTATTGAAGAGACCGTGATTGTTTTTGGTTCAAACACGAGCAGCTAAACCTTCTTTCAAAACCCCTGACTGATTGACTGAACTCTCTATGGAGAAAGACGAATATGTCCACCATTTTCCTGAGTAGAAAAGACGTCCGCGGTTTCTTGAACATGGCAGAGGTCATCCGCGCTGTGGAGAGAGCCTTGAAAGACTTTGCCGAAGGTAGGGCGTGGATGCCGGTTAA
>CAYHAX010000309.1:0-10504 GCA_964354695.1 uncultured Dehalococcoidia bacterium | reverse complement strand
TTCATTATTTCAAACAAATACAATTGATGTTTCGGACCGTTTCACACCATATTCTACTTATGTATGTCGCTGAGGGCAAGGAGAATATGGCCAATGGGTTTGGGGCAGCATGTGCTGGGAAAGCGGTGAATGCCTATTTAGGATTTAGACCTGAGCACGTGCCATCGCCCACCTGGTCACTCTCAGAAGCCAACTTCTAGGAATTACCCTCACCCAAATTTGGATTGATTTTTTGATGATGGCCTACCCCGCCAGACTGTCCTAACCTTATCTGTCCAGTCATAGGGATGCAGCCCAGAAATTTCAAATGTTGCATACGTTATCTATTCTTTTCTCTAGCACCTTTGCCACCTTTAAAGAATAGGACCATCCAAAGTGCCACTGAAGCTCCCAGAAACAACCCAAGTTGCGTAGAAAATAGAGTAGCTGGTTGCCAATAATCTTTGAAATCCGGCGCAAGCAACCAATCAATTGCCCCTCTAGCTGCAAGGAAACCAAGTAGTAGCGTGTCCAGGAATAATAATAGGAAGAGTAGATTCGGGAATCGCCCTAGTCTATATGACCAAACCTGACCCATGACGACACCACTCAAGCCAGCCAACACAGGCGATGCTGCTGCAATTGCTATCATTGCTTCTTTAATATAGGGTTCTCCATTCATGCTGACACCTCAAATATCATAATCTAGCAAACTGCTTGAATTATTCTACTGCGAGTATGTATACTAGCGCAAGAAATACCGGGTAGCACTATGGTTTTGAGTGAGCAACTCCTCATAGCACAACGAAAGTTCCTGTTCCTATGGCAACAAGCTCTCCGTTGGATTTTGAAACTCGCATTTCAGCTATAATAATGCGTTTGCCTGCCTTCACTACCCATCCCTCGGCATGAAGACTACATTCTAGCGCTGGATTCAAGAAATGAATCTTGAATTCACTTGTAGTGACCAAAATCGTTTTGCTTTGAGCTGCTACTGTGAACCAGCCTGCGGTGTCTAATAGAGTAGCTATCACACCTCCATGAATGCCACAAGGTTGGTCAAGGTTTCGGTTGTAGGGAAGGTCAACATGAGCATGTCCCTGCTCATCAAATGAAAGGGTTGTGCCAAATAACTTCGCAATTCGGCCAAGACCAAATAATTCAAGCAGTTCCTTCTGCCTTGTGGTATACATTTCGCCCTCCTAGCCTTGTTCCAACGCTGTAGCTGTAGTAGATATATTAGTCTATAAGTAGTTTAGACGGCAACTCTGGCGAGTCTATGTTTCTAGTAGACAGTATAAAGAACTACAAGGCCCCGCTATACAAGGCCCTGTAGTTGGAATCGGAGGGCTTTCTGGGGTCAGCAGCATCTAATCTCTAAGTACACCTTTATTGACCAAATGCTCCAGGACTTGCGCCAGCCAGCGTTCCACATTTCACACACACTAAGATATAATAACTGTGGGCAAAATGTGAGCAACACTAGACATAACCACTTGAATAGAGTATAATTCTGAACGTGATGCGCCCGTAGCTCAGCGGATTAGAGCATTGGTCTTCGGAACCAAGGGTCGTGGGTTCGAATCCCTCCGGGCGCGCCACTGTTTGAAGCTAAAGAAGTGCTTTAGCATCAGTAGTGTTCCCTAATTAGGTGGGCGGAACTCGCTAAGTATCGTTTGAAATGAATCATCATAGAGTTCCTGATTGGCTCATCAAGTTTATCTGGCTTCTGGTTATTCTGCTGTTCGCTTCTGGCTATTTCCTTCTGAACAAGCCCCGAGGCCCGGTTCATGTTCTTGAGACCACGGTTGATGACTGGATTCCGTTAATACCGGCTTTTGTTTTCGCCTATATCTCGCTATATGCACTGCTCGTAGTATCGCTGTGGCGTTTCTGGAAAGCTGACATAGGAGTATTCAAGCTGGCTGCGCTGGCTGTATTTATAGATTTTGCCTTGAGCTATCTCTGTTACCTCTTTTTGCAGACTGGAATTGAGCGTCCTGTAATTACAGGCACGGACATCTCGTCGGATGTACTAAAAGCCGTCTATTCGGTGGATGAGCCTTTTAATGCGTTCCCAAGTTTGCACACTTCCCTGTCTGCACTCTGCGCGTTGCTCTGGCGGAAAGCAGGTTCGAACATCTGGATAATAGTATTACTCTGGGCTGTGCTGATTATCGCTTCGACGGTTCTTGTCAAACAACACTATATAGTAGATGTTTTCGGGGGTGTGGTTGTAGCTATGGTGAGCTACTATGGCGCAACTAAACTGGCAAGTTTATTAGGGAGGAGGCAACAGAGCCATGATTAAGGGGATGTCTCTGGTCAAGAGGAAGCCGGGATTGACGCTGGAGGAGTTCGCCAGGCATTACGAGGGAGTCCATGTGTCTCTGGCTATGAAGCACTTTCCATTCAAAAAGTATATGAGAAACTACATTAGCAAACCTGAGGATGCTGAGGAGCCGTGGTTCGATTGCATCACCGAGGTCTGGTTCGAGACCATGGAAGATTGCCAGGCTGCTGCGGAGTTCTCGGTTTCGGAGTCTTACAAGGTCATTGCCGAGGACGAAGAAAAATTCATGGATAGGAGCAGGATTGTTGCCTTTATTGTGGAGGAAAGGGCAACGCTATAGAGTTTAACTGGTCTCTATTTAACCGAGTCGTTGGGGGTTCGAATCACCAAGGGCATGCCGCCTTTTTGAAGCTAGCGCTGGATGACATCGGCGTTGCTTTTCTTATCTGCAACCTCGAAGTGCCCAATCAGCCTGAATTCATCCCCCATCACCCATCTGAGCGCCTTGACGTAGTATTCCCATGCCACCTTGCCAGGCGTGGGCTCCATTATCTCCAAGTCTCTCTCTACGTCGTATATCTGCCTTATGATCTCGGGTTCTGTTCTCATGCCTTCCTCCCCCTGTTGCAATATCGCCAGTATGGTGTGGCGATCGACCACCTCCCGCCATGTACTGAGGTCTGCCTCCTAGCGAAGTATAGGAAAATGCCACAAGCTTGCTAGGAACAGTCGTGGTAGAGTATTTATACCTTATTATATAGCGGGTGTCAAGAAAATTCTGCTCTGCGGCGTGGGGTAGCACGAATGGGGTAGCACGAAATGGTATAATGCATACGAATATGAAAAACCTCAGGATATACGGGAACAAGCCTTTCACTATAGCTGTGCTTCACGGCGGTCCCGGCGCCTCGGGAGAGATGGCGCCTGTGGCTCGGGAGCTTTCCTCTATCAGGGGCGTCCTGGAACCGCTGCAAACAGCAGCGTCACTTGACGGACAGGTACGGGAGTTGCGTGAAGTGCTTAAGGAGAACGCAGACCTTCCCATCACGTTGGTCGGCTGGTCGTGGGGTGCGTGGCTCGGTTTTATCTTCGCTGCTAGACACCACTCTTCTGTAAAGAAGCTCATTCTCGTTGCGAGCGCGCCATTCGAGGAGAAGTATGCTGCAAATATAATGCAAACTAGGTTGAATCGGCTTAAAGAGGGGGAAAGGGCGGAGGCCCTTTCTTTAGTGAAAGCCCTGAACGACCCTGCCATTGAGGACAAAGACACGCCCCTGGCGCGATTCGGAGAATTGATATCCAGGGCTGACTCGTATGACCCTTTGCCGTACGACAGCGAGCTGCTGGAATGCCGGTTCGATATCTATCGGAATGTGTGGGAAGAAGCCAGCGAGATGAGGAGCAGCGGACGACTTTTGGAACTCGGGAAGAAGATCAGATGTCCGGTGATTGCCATTCATGGCGGCTATGACCCGCATCCTTACGAAGGGGTTAAAACCCCTCTATCTCATATTCTGAGGGACTTTCGCTTTATCCTGTTAGAGCACTGCGGGCATCGCCCCTGGGTGGAACGAGCCGCCAGGGACAGGTTTTACAAAGTTCTCAAGAAGCTGTGATGAGCCTGAGGCTCACCACCAAGGATGAAAATAGAATCTCTGATAATGGGAGACTTTCTTGACATTGAGGGCTGTTTTTTGTAATGATGGTTGCATTGCGACGTTATGATCTTTAGTCGGTAATTGGAGGGTCCTTTTCATGAAAAGAGCAAGGATACTGGGAGTGGGTCGTTACCTTCCTGAGCGGAGGGTGACCAATTTCGACCTGGCGAAGATGTTCGAGACCAGCGATGAGTGGATTCAGCAGCGCACCGGCATTGTGGAAAGGCGTTATGCTGACGAAGGGGTTTACAACTCGGACCTCGCTGTGGAGGCAACCCGCGATTGCCTTAAGAATGCGGGGATGAAGATCGAGGATATAGACTTCATCGTCTTTGCCACCCTAAGCCCCGATCACCATTTCCCAGGGAACGGGGTCTACTTGCAGAAGAAACTGGGCATCACCGATATCGGCTGCATAGATATTAGAAACCAGTGCACCGGTTTCATCTACAGCCTTGCTGTCGCTGACGCCTTTGTCAGGATCGGCATGTATAAAAGAGTCCTTGTGGTCGGTTCGGAAATACATTCCCATGCGATGAATTTCACCTTGGAGGGGCGCGATGTGGCGGTGCTGTTCGGGGATGCCGCAGGCGCCGTGATAGTGGGACCTTCGGAAGACCCTTCACGAGGAATTCTCTCCTCTCACCTCCATGCAGACGGGGGGTTTGCGGACATCCTGAAGCTGGACCTTTTTGACATAAGCAAGAAGCCTATAGTTTCCCCGAAATATCTGGATGAAGGGCACCAGTTCCCTTTTATGAAGGGCAAGGAAGTCTTCAAGGTAGCAGTGACCAAGATCCCCGAGGTAATTCGGGAGGCATTGCAGGCAAATAATCTCAAGGTCGAGGACGTCGATTTGTTCTTACCCCATCAGGCCAATCTCCGCATAAACCAGTTCGCCGCTCAACAACTGGGGGTACCACAGGAAAAATTTTATAACAACATGCAGCACTATGGGAATACGACGGCGGCATCGATTCCCCTCCTTCTGTACGATGTGCTAGAGAAAGGTATGCTGAAAGAGGGCAATATCGTGGTGATGGTAGGTTTTGGGTCTGGTTTCACCTGGGGTGCTAGCGTGATGCGGTGGTAGAAGTCGGTGGTCAAGTTTCTTTGCACATCGCTTCCTGAAGCCAGAAGCGACCAGAGCTGAAAGGCTAAAGGGAAGCGTCTCACTTCAATATCGCAGGGTTTACAAATAAGGCGTCTCGGTTCATAATGTGACATTAAGCGAGTATCGGTGTGGAGGTGGGAGCATGCAACGCAGACGACCCAACGATGACGAGCTTAACAATATTATAAAACTGAAACAGTCTGGCGCTAGCTGGCTGGAGATTCAAAGAGAGACAACAATCCCCCGACGAACAGCTAAGCTTGCCTATGAGGCATGGGAACGACAGCAATCGATGCGCGAATTGATGCAGGTGCGCAGGGAGGTGGCGGCGGACGAGTTCCGAAGGCATATCGACAGGCTCACGCGTTTCTCTGCGGCTTTTCTGGATAATCTCAGCGTGCGGGGTGCGCCGGCTGAGATGAGCAGCGCGGATGCAGCGCTCGACGAATTCTGGCGGAGGGATGTTTTCGGTGAACACGGGCAGGGCAACTTGCATGCCGGGCTGAACGAGAACAATGACCACCGTAATATGCGACAGAACCTGATGCTGTTCAAGGCTCTCAACGAGCATACGCGGGGAGCGATACGGTGGGAGCATCTGGACAAGTGGAAGGACTCCTGGAATCAATGTGCCATGACGCTGATGTTGCTCCAGAAACAGGGGCGGGAGTTGCTGGACAGTTACTTGATGCGCGAGCCAGCCTTGAGGGAAAAGGTGGATATGGGAAGAGGCGCTACAGATGCTCTGGAACTGATGCTAGGCGGATTGCTCTGGGCAATCTGGCAAGCTGTACGTTTCGAGAAATATAAGGATGGCTTTCCTTTGTTCATGGCGTCCGAGCGCGTAGGGTTCGTGGAGGTTACTACCAGCGAAGGGAATCCTGCCATACGTTTGAAATTCTCAGAGCATGCTGCTGCGGGGAAGGCGGCTGTGGTGTGCAACAATGCAGCTCGCGCTCTGTGCAAGGGTGATACAGTAAGCCGTCTGGAGCAGGAACTTGACGCTATCCAGAAGAGCGTTGGCGAACTGGAAGAGATGTTGAATCCCCTGGCGCTGCGTCCGCTGATACTGAAGACACGCTGTATCCTGTGCCCCGTGTAAGTTTCGCTGCTCTAAGTCCTCAACCACGGTTCTATCGTCCGCCAGACAGAAATTGTCTCCTTTGCCCACCTCCTGGATTTGTTAGTCAGACTACATTTGGCACGAAGCGGGAATTAGTGTATAATAATCTGAAGCTAATATCTTTATACGCAGGGTGGGGAAAATAGAAAAATGGGCGTTATCGATTCTATAGGGAATACTCCTTTAGTCGAACTTAAGAACCTGAATTCAAATAATAAAGTCAGGTTCATGGCTAAGCTCGAGGGCAGCAACCCCGGCGGCTCGGTGAAAGACCGCGCTGCCTTGTACATGGTCAAGAAGGCTATAGAGTCAGGGAAGTTGAAGCCCGGCAAGACTATCCTTGAGCCGACCTCGGGCAACACCGGGATTGCGCTTGCCATGATAGGGGCAACTCTCGGTTACAAGGTGAAGCTGACTATGCCCGAATGCGTAAGTATGGAGAGAAGACGCACCATCGAGGCGTTCGGCGCCGAGATTGAGCTAACTGCGGGGCAGCGTTCAACGGACGGCGCGATAATTCGGGCGCATAAAATCCTTGAGGAGAACCCTGACAAATACTTCATGCCCAATCAGTTCGATAACGAGAATAATTTGCTGGCGCATTACGAGACGACGGGACCTGAGATATTCCGCCAGACCAAGGGTGAGGTGGACGCTTTCGTGGCTGGGATGGGCACGACAGGTACGCTGATGGGCGTATCGAAATACCTCAAGGAGAAGAAGCCCTCTGCAAAGATTGTGGGCGTGGAGCCTACCACTAACCACAGCATACAGGGTCTCAAAAATCTGCATGAATCTATAGTGCCTCGTATCTTCAAGGCATCTGCTCTGGACGAGGAGCTTACTGTAACAGATGACGAGGCGTTCGATACCACACGGCATCTTGCCACTAAAGAAGGTTTGTTTGTGGGGATGTCGAGCGGGGCGGCGGTGGCTGGGGCATTGAAATACGCCAGGGGTATGAAGTCGGGCACGGTGGTTGTGCTTCTGGCGGACCGCGGCGACCGCTACTTGAGCACCAAGCTCTTCATGTCAACCTGCGCCTGCTGCCCGCCGTAGGGCACGGAGCTGATCGTGCCAGGAGCAGACGCTCCTGGCTACCCTCCCAAATAGTCACAAACTTATCTGATTTGGAGTCAACTTTGTCTGGCGAGGAGGGCTGCTCCCAGGGCACCGACTATCTGAGGTTCCTCCGGAATCAGGATGGGAAGCCCGATTCCGGTTTCGAGGGAATTCTTAACGCCCAGGTTCTTAGCGACGCCTCCGGTGAATACCACTTGCTCCCTGTAGCCTACGGTTCTTCCCATGACCACCACTCTTGAAGCCACAGCCCGATGAATCCCGGCTACTATGTCCTCCCTCGTCCTGCCATCGGCGCGCAGCGAGACCATCTCGGTTTCGGCAAATATGGTGCAAGTGCTGCTTATATTGCAGGGCCCTTTGCTGGTCAAAGATATAGGTCCCATTTCCTCAATAGCGAGTCCCAGAACATCAGCCATAACCTCCAGGAATCTGCCTGTCCCGGCAGCGCACTTATCATTCATTACGAAGTCGCTGACGGTGCCATTTTCGCGGACTCCAATGACTTTGCTATCTTGCCCGCCTATGTCGATGACCGTTCTGGCTCCCGGGATTAGAAAGTTCACCCCTTTGGCGTGGCAGATTATCTCAGTTACTGCTTTGTTGGAGAAGGTAACGCTGTTCCGCCCGTAACCCGTGGAGATGACAAAGCTGAGGTCAGACATGGAGAGCCCGGCTTGCTCCAGAGCTGCTTTGGTTACTTTTTCTGCTGCTCGAGAGACACTGTCGCCTGTCTGCATAACAGCGTAGGACAGAATCTTACCGTCTGCCACGATGACTGTTTTGGCAGTGGCTGCTCCAACATCAACTCCTGCGGTAATCATACTTTCAAACTATTCAGCAGGTTTCCATGTTTCCTGACACCTGCAACCCTATCTATAGAAGATGTTTATCGATTGATTTTCAACCCCCTGTATCCCCCAGTCTTGGGGAATATAGGGTTTGGGGGACACCCCCAAACCCCTGGCAGGAGGAATCCGGCACTTCTTTTCAGTCTCTAGGTTTTCACTCTTAGGCTAATTAAGGTTTGGGATTTGACCCAGGGGGCTCTGCCCCTCTGAACCCCCCGTTGCTTATAGCCAGTTTGAAGACCATCAGCATAACCCTATGCTGCTTTGGCAGCTTTTGCCGCCCTCAGCAGTTCCGCAAACGTTTCGACTCTTGTCCTAAGCTGTCCGGCGCTGTAGTTCCGGGTGTCATAGCAGTCCCCCTCCAAGACCAGCACCGGTATGCCCAACTCTTTCTCAATGGTTCTCTTGGTTATCATCACGGTGGGGACCCACTCGCGGCAGGAGTAGGGGTAGAAATTTATCGCTCCATCCACGTTGAAAGCCTTGCAGTTCTCCATATTGATAGCAACATGTGCTTCACAGGAGTGAGGTATGTCCAGGCAGGGACCTACTCCAATCATGTCTGCCCACTCCCTGTATGGATGTTTTCGGAGCACCCAGGGGCTGAGCCAGAACGGTATCTGGATGCGAATCGCCAAGCCAGACTGCTCTATCATGCGTGTTATGCTGGGGTCAACGCTTATCGTAGCGGTGCAGAAGACACCGGGTGCTCCTTTCTCAACTACACCCTTGCCCTGGTTAACCCTCTCCTCCGCCTCACCGCACAGAATCTCCAGCGCCTCCTGTTTCCCTTCGATGTCTCTCGTAGGCATAGAGTTCAGAAAAAAGGCGTGTGTCAGGCTTACCTGACTTATCGGCTGCGGATCCGCATGCCCAATTAGCTCTATCAATTGCTGGAACTTCATCCGGAATATGGCGTTCGCCTTATTGGTGGTGCGTATCGCCTCCTCCTTCATCTTACAGCCGATTACCTCCTCAAATGCCTGGAAGAGCTTGCGCGCCTGTGAGCCGCAGTAGCGGACCCTGTGGTCATTGAATTTGGGCCAGTCACCCCAGTTAGGGTCTGGACAGCTATCGAGATATACCACAGGAACACCATAGACCTCATGCAGCAATTGCTCTGCTTCAGCCGGCTGGTCACAGTGATAGGATGCTATTACTGACAAATCCGGGAAAGGGATTACGCCTTTCACCATCGCCCCCAATCGGGTCTGATACAGGGCGCAGTGGGCGGCTCCGGGCGGCAGGCCGTTCTCCTCTCCTGCCACTAAAAAGGGGGTGAGTTTATCGAAGATTTGTCCCATAGTCATGTTGAGAATCTGCCCCGGAGTCGCGAAATACACATCACTTTTATCGGTTGATAACATCATTGACATCAAGGGTCTGAGTTCCATGGGGAAATCGCTGTAGACTATTTTTCTGTGCTCTTCCCTTGCCAGTACGAGGTTAATCAGCTCCCTCATCCATATCCCGAGGAATCTGCGTACACCCAGCAGCTCTATGTCCAAATACTGCTTCAGCCTCTGCTCGCCTCTCTTGACGTCCTCCTCCTCTATCCCGAGGATTTTGAACGCCTTGTCAATCCTCTTACTTTCCCTTTTAATCTCATCCGGTTCGAAGCTACACAACTTGAGAAGCTCGGTGTACATAGCTATCTGCCTCCCCCTGCCTTGATGATTTCAACAAAGGTTTCAATCCTGGTCCTGAGAGGACCCCTCTCGGAAACAGCGTAGTCCGATTCTACCTTCAGCATAGGGATATCGAGCTCCTTCTTCATCATCTTTTCGAAATAGAATGACTGGATATCGTAGCTGCTGCGGTACATGAGCTGGTACCAGATAATCCCATCTACTTTGAAATCCCTGGCAAGCTTTGTCAGATAATCCAGCCTCTCCGTGGATGGTCTGAACCAGGCTGGAGGCACTCTTCTCCTGAAGTACCTGTCCGCCAGGGACTGAATAAGGTCGTCATTGGGGTGGACATTCTCCCAGTAGTGTCTCATCCCCTCGGCAAACTCCTCGATGACAATGGATGCCCCAGCCTCCTCTGCAATCTCCAGAACCTTGTAGTCGCCCATAGCCAGGGTGGAGCCTGTCAACAGGATACGCGGCTTCTTCGGGCTGGACGGAGGGTTCCTCCTCAATTCTCTTAGAAGCGACTCCAGCGAAGCGATGAAGATTGATTTATCGGCAATAAACGAGGCGTGATTCAGTTTCACGAACTCACGACCGGTTATCGGTGGTTGCTCAGAGAGACGCAGCAGGCTTATCTCCTTCAAGAGTTCTCTCATTCTATTGCACAAATCTATGGCTTCTTTCAGTTTCCCGTTCTCAATCTTGTTGCCTGTGAACTCCTCCAGCTTCTCCTTAAACTTATGCAGCCCCGCAAGATAGTAATCGAAGGCGT
>CAYHAX010000308.1:0-2802 GCA_964354695.1 uncultured Dehalococcoidia bacterium | reverse complement strand
GGCAATCCTGCTCTTCATGAAGCCGCATTCCCTCTGGGCTTTGGGTATGAGGGGGGGCAGCTCTAAGGATATTCCATATCTTTTCGCCCTGGCTGTTGCCTTGTCGAATATAGCGGCTATCTGTTTGGAGTCATTGCCGTCTCTGGTCATCAGGTTCTTGAAGTTCATCACCACATTCTGTTCACGAGCCTTGGCTACTATATCGTCCAGCAACTGGTACTTCTTCTCCAGACGCTTGTCCCATTTACGCAGGGGTTTTGGAGAGCGCAGCCTGTCCTTCAGCGGAGGCACGCCGAAAAGGGCGCTGGCGTAGTTCTCCACGTCAAGGTTCTCGAACGCCAGGTTCATTTTGCGGCGTCTGGCTTCGGTATTAGCTGCATCGAACAGCTCGATGGCTTTATCCGAGTTGAAGTCATACAGGACTTCCTTCGCCATCTCCTCGGTATGGGGCAGCAGGTTGGTGACCAGGATGAAGCTCACGCCGTGCTTCTCAGCGAGGTCAACAAGCGCTGGCAGTTCGGCGATGTTCTTTTTCATGGCAACGAATTCGAAGCCCAGGCGGGGCAGTTTGCTTTTGAGCGCTTTCTTCGCTTTGTTGAGTAGCCCGATGTTTCTGAACACCTCGTCGAAGGTCGCCTTCTTTCTGATGTCGTTGAAGGTGGCGGGGATGGCGCCGTCAATGGAAACCACGATGTCGTCGAGCCCGGAGTTTACCAGTTCTTTCGCCATTTTCTCGTCGATGAGGGTGGCATTGGTGGTGATGCTGAATATGCCGTTGGCAGGGAGATGCTTCTTGCCCAGGCGAATCATCTCGATGATGTTCTCGTTGAGCAGAGGCTCGCCGATGCCGATTACATTAACGGATTCGAGTTCAGGGAAAACCGGCAGCAGAGCCTTGTAGATATCCAGGCTCATATCGCCTGATTCTTCCAGCAAGACCTTCCTCATGCACATATCGCAATTGAGGTTGCATCTTGAAGAGACCTCGATGTTCAGTTTTTTGGGTTTATCTTCCATTCTTTGCTGCTGCCTGCCATATTCGTATTAAAAAAGAGCTGCTCCACCACGCTCTCAATCCAATTATAGCAGCATTTGGGTTTCGCCTCAACGAAGTAAGGGCATGTTAAAAGTCGGTTTTTGTGTATAGTACGCCCAGATTTTTAATGGTTACGCATTTTTCGCTTTTTGCCCGATTTTCAGCGTTTTTGGTCAGCTTCGGTGGAACGTGATTTGTTCCCCTAAAAAATAGATGTCTCTATGTTTGGGTTGCAAAATCACGTAGTTTACGTGTGAAGTGCCCCGACAGCCCGATTGGGAGCCTATATTTTGGGATAATAATAGAACATTAGTTCTTGCAGTATCAAGGGGAAAATGGCACACGGGGGGGGCTGTCAGCGGTCAGGTATCAGCTTTCAGCTGGGGCTCGGCGGCGAGTTTGTTTTTTTGTGATTCACCTTATTTACGAAGCAGCCGCCGGAATTCCTCCGGCGTCACACTCATATCGTCAAGGATGCCCGCCAGGGTCTTGTGTCTCAGGTCCTTGCCAGTATGCAGGGGAATCACCACTCGAGCGTTGTCTTCCTCTCTGCGATAAACAATGTAGCTTCCTTTCTGGTGGTCAAAGGTAAAACCCAGCTTTTTTCGCTACTCGCACCACATCCTTAGCCTTCACCACGGGAAGTTTTGGACTCAAAGGGCGACCTCAACCGGCTTAATCAGTATGTCCTCCACCGGCGCTGCTTCACCATGCTTCTTAAGGCTCTCCAGATAAGCCTCAATCGCCTCGCGGACATTCCCCAGCGTCTCTTCCAGCGCGTCTCCTTGGGTATGACACCCTTTAAGGGCTGGGCAGAAGGCATGATAGCCCCCATCTTCCTCTCGCTCCAGAATGACTGTATAGTGCCGCCTTTCCGTAATTGCCTCCTGTTAAAGCTGGGCTAACCTCTCTTCGTAAGCGAATCTCAAATTGTATTCTACACTATGCCTTTGGTAATTGGAAGTCCTCGCAATAACAGGTAGGGGCTCGGCATGCCGAGCCCCTACTAAATTCATCCGAGTCTGAGGTTGTTTACAGCCTCTTGCGCACGAGGTAGGAGGCTAGGAATTTTCTGTCTATGTTGGGGGTTCGGTAAAGCTGGAAAATCATGGAATCGCGGAACATGAGCTCCATGGGCCAGCCTTCTTCTCTCTCGATGCCGCGGGCGCCCATCAGTTCGAGTCCGTTGAGGCAGGCTTCGAGCGCTGCTGGGGCAGCCATGCGGAAGGCGAGGATAGCCCATTTGCCGTGCATCGCATTCACGTCGCCCTCGTCCCAGAGCTTGCTGGCCTTGGCAGTGATGGCGCGGGATGCCTCGGCGTTTACCCACATGTCGGCTATGGGGAAGTGGACTCCCTGGTACTCTATAAGGGGATGGTCCCATCTAATGGTGGAGGAAACGTACTCTGTGACTATCTTTATGGCAGCTTCCTGGGTGCCTACTGCCTGGAATGCCTGGTTGCCCATGTGCTTGTTCATGGCATCTACAAGTGAGTATAAGCCCTTGCCCTCGGGGGCTGCCAGTCGTTTCTTGTGCACTTTTAAGTCCTTCAAGAGGAGTTCGTAGCGGGCGCAGCCCCAGCGCGCTCCCATGAGGTCGCCCTCACGTCCGCGGATGATGCCAGGCTCGTCGTCGTTCACTATGAACATGGTAAGCCCGCTGGTGCGCTTGGTGGTGTCTGTTTTCAGCAGCACCAGGTGCCACTGTAGTCCGACCGGTCCCGGGCTGCACATCGCCATCCACCACTTGGGTCCGTTGAGGATGT
>CAYHAX010000307.1:0-1953 GCA_964354695.1 uncultured Dehalococcoidia bacterium | reverse complement strand
CTCGGTAATCCAGAAAGAAGCAGATAAAAAGGCAGGAACTGCCGAGATAGTGATAATGACCCACCCCGCCCTGGAGTCGGCTCTGCAAAAGGCACTGAAAAAGACCGAGAAACTGGCTGTGGTAAAAGAGATCGGCAACTTCATCCGGGTTGAGGACTAATGCGTGCAATAAGAGAGTGCATTCTCACTAAGTACAAGGATTTTCTTCCAGTAACCCCGAAGACCCCCATAGTTACAATCGGAGAAGCCAATACCCCTCTGGTAAGGTCGAATAGATTAGAGCGCGACATCGGATGCGGCGAGCTTTATTTCAAGCTGGAGGGATGCAACCCCACTGGCTCCTTCAAAGACCGCGGCATGGTAGTCGCTGTAGCCAAGGCTGTGGAAGCCAAAAGCCCTACCATCATCTGTGCATCGACAGGCAATACCAGCGCCTCAGCAGCGGCCTACGGTGCGGTCTACGGACTTAGAGTATTCGTCGTCGTGCCCAAGGGGAATATCGCGCTGGGCAAGCTCGCCCAAGCCATAGTCTACGGCGCCAAAATCATAGCCATAAATGATAATTTCGATAAAGCCCTGGAATTGGTACGAGCTCTCACAGAGAAACACCCCATTACCCTGGTCAACTCGCTAAATCCCTACCGCATTGAGGGGCAGAAAACGGCAGCCTTCGAAATCGTGGATGTCTTGGGCGATGCCCCGGATTATCTATTCATACCTGTAGGAAACGCTGGAAACATCACGGCGTACTGGAGAGGCTTTGTCCAATATAAGCAAGCAGGCAAGGCAAAGAACACTCCCAAGATGATGGGATTCGAGGCAGAGGGTTCAGCAGCTATCGTGCAGGGGAAGCCTATCGCCAAGCCTCAGACAATAGCCTCAGCTATTCGCATCGGCAATCCTGCTAGCTGGAAAGGTGCTGTAGCTGCCAGAGATGAGTCCGGCGGCGTCATCGACTGCGTCAGCGACGAAGAGATTCTGAATGCCTACGGGCTACTTGCCCGTAAGGAAGGCATCTTCGGCGAACCTGCGTCTGCCGCTTCCCTGGCGGGACTTATTAAAAAAGCTAAGAGCGGCGCCGACTTCTCTAAAAAAAGGGTGGTCTGCATAATCACAGGGACAGGGCTCAAAGACCCTGACACCGCCCTCAAGGGCGCCCCCTCCATACCCGAGATACCAGCAGCCCTGAAAGCGATTGAGAAGGTCATACTTCAAGGCTGAGCCTTATATAACCAACCCGTAGGCACCCCGGAGGCAAAGACATGATAGATAAAGCCAAGATTGAGAAAGCAGTAAATTCCATCATTACAGCGATTGGAGAAGACCCCAAGCGCGAGGGTTTGGTCGGCACCCCAAGACGCATCGCCGAAATGTACGCCGAGGTTTTCGCAGGCATTTACGAGGACCCCAGAGAAGAACTGCGCATAGGCTTCGAAGAGGGTCATCGCGAGATGGTGATTCTCAAAGATATAGCGTTCTACTCCATGTGTGAACATCACTTCCTCCCTTTCTACGGTCTGGCTCACGTAGGATATATTCCCAACGGACGAGTTGTGGGAGCCAGCAAGGTAGGGAGGGTAATTGAGATTTTGGCCAAACGTCCCCAGCTTCAGGAGCGATTGACCACACAGATTGCCAATACTATGGTAGAGGTCCTGGAGCCAAAAGGCGTTGCTGTGGTCATCCAGGCTGAACATCTGTGCATGACCATGCGAGGCGTTAAAAAACCAGGCAGCAATATCGTCACCTCTGCCATGAGAGGCCTGTTCCAGAAAAGCCCGCTTACCCGCTCCGAGTTCCTCTCTTTGGTACAGAGCAAATAGCCAAGCATGAGAAACCAGAGGACTACCAAATGACACTCAATAAAAGAGACTGTAAACTCATTGAAGCCCCTGAAGGAAGAGGGCAGGTTCTTAAAGAAGGCAAAGTAGTAGCAGAAGTCAGCTATACCCT
>CAYHAX010000306.1:0-2769 GCA_964354695.1 uncultured Dehalococcoidia bacterium | reverse complement strand
CAAAACAAAAAATACCGCTGGGGGGAGAAATGAAGAAAACATGGCAGGAGAAACTGAAGGATAGAGCTTCCCTGCCCAAGGTGCTAAGACTACAGAAGGGATTCCCCTGTTACAATGCCGTACACAAGATGGGCGCTGAAGTTGGCGACGATGTTGTTCTAGTGAATCCCTCTGAAGTAATAAAAATTATGAGGCAGGTACCAAAAGGCAAGCTTATTACTCTTACCGGAATCTGTAAGAGAATTGCCAGGCAGCACAACGTTCAAGCTTGCTGTACACTAACCGCAGGTATTTTCACTATGACGGCGGCAAATGCGGTAGAAGAGGCAAGTCGGAAAGGTAAGAAACTAGACATACCCTATTGGCGGACACTCAAAGTAGACGGTTTTCTGAACCCCAAATACCCAGGCGGGCAGGACGTGCATAAGAGATTATTGGAACAAGAAGGTTTCAGAGTAATTGCCAGAGGTAGAAAGTACCAAGTGGTCGACTACGATAAGTATCTGGCAAAGGTCTAATCTAGAAAGCAGTGGTTTTAGACCGGCCTACAGCTTCAGTGAAATCCCGGCACAACACTATTGCGGGAACTGTTTCTGTGGAAAAGTCATATCTCAACGGCTATTAAGGTAATAACACTGCCATTCTTAAGGCGGTCAGACTCGAAATAAGGTAATAATATTACCATTATAGTACACCTCACGGGACTCGAACATGCAATCCACTGAGCAAGAACTGGCGCCTTTAAAACAAGAGGTTTTGGAGCGCCTACAGTGCTGGCCTTGAACTGCCAGTCATTTTGGGCCCTCTCCCCCGAATGTCATAACTTCTCGACTTTTCACGCCCCCATTTTTTGACTTCTTCATGCCCATATGCCTACAATGTCACGGGAGATGCTTCCTCCATGACGGCGGGGTATCAAGCGTGAGTGCCGAATTTGTTCAGCAAAGAGGGGAGTCAGCGTATGCCGATATCTGAAAAGCATAGTGGTGAAGGAGACGATAAGCCAAATACCGAGGGAAGGACGGTCAGCCATTCCGCAGTGACCATGTCAGAGGTGATTCTTCCCCATCAGTCTGGCCCTTATCAGCCCGGCCGTGTCGGATACTGTCACGGCGGTGAAATTATGAAGCTGATGGATACAGCTGCAGGAGTTGTGGCGGTTCGGCATGCCCATACCACTGTGGTCACGGCTCGAGTCGAAGGCATGGATTTCTACCGACCAATCAGAGTAGGAAACTACGTCACAGTGCATGCATTCTTGACATTCGTAGGTCGTTCTACTATGGAAGTCAGAGTAGATGTCATTACAGAGGACGTAATAAAAGAGAAAACGTGGCACGCGCTAACGGCATATTTCATAATGGTGGCGTTGGACGAGGAGGGTAAACCGACCCGCGTTCCCCCTCTGCTAATTTCCTCTGAGAAGGAAAGGGAACTTTGGGAGAAGGGTCAGAGAAGGTATCAGACATGCAAAGGCGAGCTAATGGCAGGGGACGACGACTACAGAAGTTGCCGTGAAGAGCCACTTCCTTGAAAGAGCCGCGCAGCTACCTGGGATATGGACTCTGATGATGTCCTCAGGCGGCATTGACCAAGAACAACTTGGCACGGGTTTCCGTGGAGACTGTCAGACCACGGCCATGGGCATCATGCCTCATACTGACATAGATAGAGCGATTGAGCTTTCCCTTAGTCTGGACATACCATTCTGGCCCCAGCTTCCGAACGTTAGCTTCTATGAAGATATGTACGCCCAATCGTCCCAGAACTTCCCCGGCATTTCAGTAGACACAGAGAACAGGAGGGTTGTGTTTAACACAGCCAGATTCGAGGAGGAACTCGCCAGTTATTCTCAGAAATTGGGCGATATGGATAATTTCACCCTGAGCGGAGATTACTCTGCTGTCTACCATCGATTCTTGGCCAAGCAACTGAATCACTATCCTGCCATCAGAGGCCAACTCACAGGACCAGTGAGCTTTGGCTTCAAGATAGTGGATGAGAACGGCAAACCTATCATCTATAACGAGGAAGTGAAGAGCCTCCTGTTCGATTTCATTCAAAGGAAGGTAAACGTCCAGTATCAGGAGCTTCGCCACCGGAATGAGAACGCCTTCGTCTGGGTAGATGAACCGGGGTTGGGATGGGTGTTCAGCAGCCTGTCCGGCTATAATGATATCCAGGCGCTCAAGGACTATCGCGATTTCATCAAAGGGCTCGAGGGCCCGAGGGCGCTGCATCTCTGCGCTAATGTGAATCTGCCTTTTCTGCTTGAGATGGGGGTCTCGGTCCTCTCTTTTGATGCCTACCAATTGGGTGTTATGCCTAGAGAATACGCTAGGGCTGTTGGCGGCTTTATCCGCAAAGGTGGTATCATGTGCTGGGGCATAGTGCCCACCGATTCTACAAATTTGGGTAGAGAGACCTCACAGTCCCTGGCCATACTGCTCTCAGACTACTGGCTAGTTGTGTCTCATGCCAGTGGGGTCGCAGTCAATCAGGTCGCAGCGCAGTCGTTGCTAGCGCCGGCGAGATGCTGCCTCAAGAATACAGGGCAAGTCGGCGCTGCTGACGAATCAGCCTGTTCTATTACTGGAAGAGACCTCGCTTCCACCGTCGAGGAATCGCTTGTTGAGAAGGCATTTGCCTATCTACAAGAGATGTCGCAAATACTGAGGGACAGGTACGATGTGAAGTAGAGTACAAGCGCTTGCGCCCCTGCAGTGGAAATAAGGCCGATGAGGTGTCAATCGCGGAAAGAGAAGGCAG
>CAYHAX010000305.1:0-3831 GCA_964354695.1 uncultured Dehalococcoidia bacterium | reverse complement strand
TTCAGATGCTTCATACCCATTTGTGTTTGATGCTTAGCTTCCATTACCATTATCGTTGTGATACTTTAAAGCCCCAAAGTATCGCGAGCCGCACATAATGATAGTTAGCTTTCATAGAAAGCTCCGCTGGATACCCGCCAGCTTGCTGGCGGGAGGAAAGCGGCTCGTTCCCTTCAGATAAAGCCCGTGGTACTTGACTGAATTGAATAACGGAAGCATGAATATAAGTTGCTGCAATAACGTATCGAATTCTGACCGACTACGCATGTTAGAAAACCTTGAGATGCCCCTCAGCTTGCTGAGGGGTGATTCACTTAATACCCGCCCTGGGACAGCTTCAATTAAAACACCTTCACCCGCAGGCGATACAGAAGTATTACGGTCAGGCTTGTGAGAAGCTATCGGCCAGGTCGGTACATTATCACCACCGGATATTAAAACAGTCCTTAAAATTCGCCGTCAGACAAGGCTATTTAGGCCGTAATCCCTGTGAGCTGGTCGACCCACCTAAACCACGTAAGAAGGCTATGCGTACGCTCACAGTCGCCGAGGTTGAAACCTTGCTCGATACGGCGAAGGATAGCTTTTACTATCCCGTTATCTATACCGCGTTGAGTATGGGGCTCAGGGAGGGTGAATTACTGGGCCTGCGTTGGCGTGATGTTGACCTTGATATGCTTTCGCTATCCGTGTCTCGAGTATTATGCAAACAGGTTGGGACAACCCAGTTCAAAGAGCCCAAGACGAAGCACAGCCGCCGCCGCGTCTGCCTGACCCCAAAACTGGGGGCATACCTCCGAGGATACCAGGCAGAGCGTCAGGGGCTTTACCTTGTGCTAGGAAGGCCGCTAACCCTGGACACGCTCGTTTTCGAGCATCTGGACGCCAGACCATTTGACCCGTCTGTTCTATCCCATGCCTTTGGTAAAATAGCGGCAAGGGCGGGATTACAGGGTTTGCGCTTTCACGACCTGAGACATACCTTCGCCAGTCTTATGTTACTTCGTGGTGCAAAGCCTAAGGTTATCTCCGAGGCTTTAGGACACAGCTCAGTAGCCTTTACAATGGACACCTACTCCCATATAATTGACGGTATGCAAGAGGATGCCATGGCGCTGCTGGACGAGGTGCTGCCCGCAGGGGTAGCTCAAACAATTAACGCCAAATTAACGCCAACTGTCTAATAGCTAGCTTCATATGCCCTGGTAGCTCAATTGGCAGAGCAACTGACTCTTAATCAGTAGGTTCGGAGTTCGAGTCTCCGCCAGGGTACTTTTTATTTTGTCCTCCTTTTACACACACTCGTTGTACCTGGATTTACATGACAAAACTTGACAACTCCTCCAGATTGTGATAGAGTTCAGCACACTTTCGCGCCGAATCTGGGGGCAACCGCCCACGTTCGGACCCATGGTAGGTTGGCTTTGCAAAGGAAAGGTAGGAGTAAAGTACTAAACAAAGCGGTACCTTAATGGGATTGTTACCACCTCTAAACCTCGTCAAAATGTCTGCGAAGTAGCCAAAGGTAGGAAAAGTAAACTCCACCTTCAGCTACAAACAAACCCAACGAAAAAGTCTGGAGGTAAAAATTTGGACACATTCGGCATCACGACCTCGGACAAAATAACCTGCGGGATGTGTGGTAGCGAGGCATTCAAGATTAAGCTGGCGCTGGATAGCATCATCCTCATGTGCAAAGAATGCGACGCTGAAGCAAGGCTCAGACCAGAGCTATCCCTGGCTTACTGGTGGAGTTGCTGGCAGCACGGCAAGCCGGTCGGTTCCAACTAGAAAAAAGGTGAGCCAGCGGACATAAAAAGCGCCGCTGGCTCACAGCCCTCTCAAGCTCCCCTCAGTTTTAAATCTTCTGACGTCTGTTCTGGTCTACAATTTCGTTCAGCAGGCGATGTGCTTCCTTGGGCTCATCTATGTTTTCCCACTCAATCTGGTTGTCCGCCCCGGAGATGCGCACTGTGCCGAAGCCGTTGACCCTGCCCCACATCGATATGTTCAGATACACGGACTTGACGCTGGGCAGAGGGCAATCCATGTAGGTCTTGGCTATGATGCCTGTCTGCTTCATTATCCTGCGGTTGGTAGCGGCGTAGATTGTGTACCTCCAGTGCAGCCACCCCATTATAGCCCATATGATCCCGATGAACCCTATGCCGCCGCAGCCGTAGAGTATTGCCTTTATATCGAAGGCGAGGTAGGCGCTGACCAGAATGCCCACACCTATCACAATGAATGCGATGGGCGGCATCAGGTACAGCCAGAGCACCGGTCGCGTCTCAAACAGGGGTTCCTCACCCTCTATGAGCATGTTCTTGGGTATGGAACTGCGCCCGTAGCTCGCATACGCCCTCCGTCCAGCTTCACCAGCGATGCCTACATGCTCTGTGGTAAGCTCTATGCCGCACTCAGTGCAGAATCTGGAGTCGCTGGATATCCTGGAACCACAAGCCATGCAGGAGTGCAGTGGCTCTCCGCAGTGCTTGCAGAATCTGGCTTCAGGGGTGTCTTTGCCACACTTAGGGCAGGATATTTTATCTGCCATCTCAGGACACAAGATACAATCAAAGGGATTGCATGTCAATATTGAGATGACGAGAGGTTTACTAATCATTCTTTAGCCCCCTGTGTCCGCCAATCTTGGGGGAATGTAGGGTTTGGGGGACACCCCCGAACCCCCGACAAAGGGGCTTCGACCCTCTGTACACCCCTGGAAGTCGTTTAACAATCGTCCTTCAGCCCCTCTGAACTCCCTGTTTTTAAACACCTTTGGGTGACAGCCAGTGAAACTCGTGCTGCATTTTGTCAAAATTCCCTTTGATGTATATTCCATCGCCAGTTATTCTGTGATATAATCGGGCAGAATTAAGGTAGGAGAAGTAAAGAAGGAGGTAGAATGAGTAAGTTAGCAGTCGTGTTGGTTCTGTTGCTGGCGCTGGCGCTCGTCTTCGGTACCTTCGGTTGTACTAAGACAGTATATGTAACGCCTGCGCCAACGCCAACGCCAACGCCAACACCGACACCGACCCCGACGCCAACGCCAACGCCAACGCCAGCACCTACGCCGACCCCAGCGCCGACCCCGACGCCTATCCCGACGGCTACGCCGCCTCCAACCGACCCGTTAACCCCGCCTTCTCTGTTCCACGGGACTGTGAAGTTGAACGATGTTATCGTACCTAATGGGACCCAGATAAGGGCAATAATAGAGGGGTATGTGTACCAAACCACTACTGTCAGCACAGCCCCGCCAGCGGGGTATGGTCCTTCCTCATTTAGCGTCATAATACCCAAGCCGGAGGGTAAGAGCTACGATGGGAAGACCGTAACCTTCCTGATCGGGAATTATCTGGCAGTTCAGACTGCCACCTGGACAGTGGGCGGCAACATAGCTGTGAACCTTACTGGCACAACACAATAGCCTGGAAGCGAAGCAAAAGCGACCGATTATCGCGGTGTAGGCTTTATATGATTAGGAATGGCTCGTCCTTCCGAGGAGGGATGAGCCATTCTCATATTTTAGTCGAATGAAGAGGCAGCTTGAGACAACACTGCCAAACTGCTATAGTATGGAAAGGGAAATCTTGTTACCTCTTTGGGGAAGTGTCGGAACTGGCAGACGAGCATGACTTAGGATTGCCTTTTTTAGCTTCAGAGTTAACCAGAAAGTTAACCTTTTTAAGTCTCTCCGCAACTCTCTGACTTGGTTTCTTCTTACCGCTTAGCACCATTGAGATGTAAGCTTTGCTGACATTGAGTTCTCTAGCTAGCTCAGCTTGTTTCATTTACTCGCTACCCCCTTTCTTTCTTTTTGGCTTC
>CAYHAX010000304.1:0-20257 GCA_964354695.1 uncultured Dehalococcoidia bacterium | reverse complement strand
GGCTGGTAGCCATGCTCGAAGCCCTGCAAAAGAATGGGATTGACATCCGTGCCTTTTCCATAAGCGATACCGCCGATTTCGGCATAGTGCGCATGATTCTATCCGATGCCTCAAAGGGGGTGGAAGCCCTGCGTCAGGCAGGATTCACCAGCAGGCAGGACTGGATACTCAGCGCCGAGATACCCGACAGACCCGGCGGCTTGCTGCAAACTGTTGCCGATCCTCTATCCAAAGCCGGGCTCAACGTAAAGTACCTCTATTTCTACATCGAGGCAGCCACACGTAAGTCGATGGTGGTCATCAAAGTCGACGACCCTGAGAAAGCGGAGAAGGTCTTACAATCCCTGTAGGGCGTTGGTGGCTGGTTTTGTGTTGTCCCTGCCTAATCAGAGGATATTTGATTCTATAGTGCTATAATAGGGTGGGAGTAATAGGGGGAGGCGTGTGATGAAGAACCCCAGAATCGTTTCAGACCCCAAAATCTGTGGTGGTGAGCCTTGTATTAAGGGTACTCGCATACCAGTGCATGTAATACTCAGCCATCTGGCGTCAGGCGAGGATTATGAGACCATTCTGAAGAACTTTCCTCGTATTAAGCGAGATGATATAAAGGCTTGCCTGGAATATGCAGCGTATCTATCTACTGAAAAGGCTGCCCTGTAATGAAGGTCGTAGTTGATGAGAATGTCAGCTATGGTCTTGTGGAGAGATTGCGGTTGAGGGGGCATGAGGTTATTTCAGTTGTTGAACTCGGCGAAGGAAGAATGGCTGATGACGACGTCTATGGGATGATATTGAAGGAGCAGTCGGCTCTTATCACAAGAGACCATCACTTTACTAACCCGCTCCGTTTCCCCGCTGAGAAAACCAAAGGGATCATTTTCATCCGGCATGGTAGTCTGAAGTCAGAAGAGGAGATTGCCATAGTAGAGAGCTTTCTCAGTAACTACAGTGAGGAGAAATTCCGCGGGAAGTTGGTTACCCTCTACAAGGATAGTATAAGAATCCGCTAACCTTTTTTATCTTGGATAGCTTGGCACACTCTAGCGCAGCCCGATCTCTTTCGACACCGCCTTGAAACCTTTGAGAGAGCCTTCGATTACCCAGTCATCCACGCAGTAGGAGATGCGGAAGTGGCCCGGAGCCCCGAAGCCACGCCCCGGCACCACCAGCACATTGTGCTTCTGTAGTTCCCCCACAAAAGCCACGTCATCCGCTATGGGCGCCTTGGGGAAGATGTAGAAAGCCCCCTGCGGCTTCACTATGGAGTAGCCCATCTCGGTGAGGTTGCCATATAAGAAGTCCCTCTTCCTGGCATACTGCCCTATGTCCACCGATGAGTCCTGTAGATTCTGCACGATGTGCTGCATCAAGGCAGGGGCGTTCACGAAGCCGAGCACGCGATTGCAGAACACCATGCCGTTTACCAGTTCCTCTCTCCCATCGTACTGAGGGTTCACGGCAATGTACCCGATGCGTTCTCCGGGCAAAGCCAGGTCTTTGGAATGTGAGGTGGTGACGATGGTTCTGGGATGGTACTGGAACAGATAGGGGCACTCCACTCCATCGTAAACCAGCTTCCGATAAACATCGTCGCTGACTAGGAATATCTCCGTGCCGAACTGTTTTTCCTTCTTCGCCAGTATCTTGCCGATGCCCTGCAGAACCCTGGCGCTATAGACAACGCCTGTGGGATTATTGGGCGAGTTCACCAGCACGGCCTTTGTTCTTTGTGTTATGCTCTCCTCCAGGGCTTTCAAATCAGGTATGAACTGGCTATCGGTGGGCACTGCTCGCGCGGTAGCCTGATGGTTATCCGCGTAGTAGATGTACTCCGAGAAATAGGGGGCGAAGATGATTATCTCGTCGCCTGGCTCTGATATGGCTTTCAACGCTGTGTTGAGTGCTCCGGCGGCGCCGCAGGTCATCACTATCTCGTTTGCAGTGAAGGGCAGACCTGTTGCGGAAGCCAGATACGCAGCCACAGCGGCGCGCGTCTCAGGGTATCCGGCGTTGGGCATATAGCGGTGCATTCCCGGTCGGGGGTTGTTCGCCCAGTCGCAAAGCGCTTTGCGGAACGGCTCGGGTGGCTCGACTATGGGATTGCCCAGTGAGAGGTCGAAGACATTTCTCTCGCCATACTTCTTCTTAAGGGCGATGCCCTCCTCGAACATCTTTCGAATCCACCCGCCCTCCGTCATGTGTCTTTTGACTTTTTGGGAGACAGCCATAGTCTTGCCTTTCTTGTAGGGGCTCATAATTATGAGCCCCTGCACCCTAGATAGACCTGCCAATAGCTTTAGCCAGGGGCTTCAGTTCTGCCATCAGCTTCTCGAAGTTGGGTATGTTCAACGACTGCAATCCGTCGACCAGCGCCTCCTCCGGGTTGGGATGAACCTCAATCAAAAGCCCGTCTGCACCGGCTGCTATGGCAGCCTTGGCAACGCTGGGCACGTAGGCGAAATGCCCTGCAGCATGGCTGGGGTCTACGATAATGGGCAGATGGCTGAAACGCTTGATGACGCTTATCGAAGTGATGTCCATGGAGAAGCGGATGCTATCCTCGAATGTCCTTATCCCGCGCTCACCCAGTATCACCTGCTGATTGCCCTCCGCTAGAAGGTAGTCGGCTGCGGTCAGCCATTCCGTGACGGTGGCGGAAAACCCTCGCTTCAACAGTATGGGATGTCTCATCTTCGCCAGCTCCTTCAGGAGCGCGAAGTTCTGCATATTGCGTGTGCCCACCTGCAGTATATCGGCGTGCTTGGCTATGACCTCTATGTTCTGGATATCGACGACCTCAGTGATGACAGGCATCCCGAGGTCTGATTTCACCTTCGCCAGCATCTTCAGCGCCTTCTTCTCCAGACCCTGGAAGCTGAAGGGCGAGGTGCGGGGCTTGAAGGCGCCGCCTCTGACTATAGAAGCCCCGAGTTTCTTGACCGCCTTGGCGGTCTCCATGAGCTGCTGCTCGCTCTCCACGGCGCAGGGACCCGCCATTATCACAATCTTCTGCCCGCCTATCTCCACGCCGTTTACATTCACCACGCTGCTCTGCGGATGGAACTCTCGAGATGCGAGCTTGTAGGGCTTCATGATACGGGAGACGCTCTCCACTCCTGGCAGAACAGCGAACATGTCTGTCGAGGTCTTGCCTGTGTCGCTGCCCAGGATGGCGACCACTGTCTTCTCGGTGCCCAGGTTCAACTGCACCTCGAAGCCCATCGCATGAGCCCTATCCACCACATGGTCTACCTGCTCGCGGCTAGCACCTCTACTCATCTCTACAATCATTTTTATGTCACCTCAAAAACTGTAAACTTACTTTCTTTCACCCAGAGAGACCGTTGTCCCTGTCGCTCTGGCAATCTTTTTCCCCTTGGAGTCCACTACGGACATTTCCGATACGCCCAGCTTCTTGCCTGCATAGATAACCTTCGATTCAGCGTACAGAGTCTCCCCCACAGGCGCGGCGGTGAGATAGTTTATGTTCAACTGCACCGCAACGTAGATATAATCCAGCGTATTGAGGGAACAACCGAAAGCCTGGTCGAGCAAGGAGGCTATGACGCCTCCGTGAATCATGTTCTCCCAGTTGAGGAACTCCTTTTTCAGTTCCAGCTTTACCTTGGCGTAGCCTTTTGAAAGCTCCACCAGCTTCATGCCCATGTTCAGGGCGTGAGGCGAGTTGTCAAACCGCTTGCGCATCTCCTCTATATCAGCCATAATGATGCTCCCCTGCTTATTTACATAATATCCAAGTGATTCTAATTAAACGATTTTAGCAATAAATGGTCAGCTATACAACTCTCGAAGCTGATGGCGAGTGGGAATTCACCGTAGGAGGCACGGCATGCCATGCCCCCCACCTTGCTCTCAATGACACGAGAATATGTCTACGACCTCAGTGTCCTCCGCGGTCATTGCCCCCCAAAACGTTTTAAAGTGTGGTATATTGTTGGGCAAGAAGAAAGTCGATCGCTGATGCAATACCTGCGCCGAATACCGTATTCCTCGCTGGGATTCCGTTTCGCCCTGGTGAGCTTACTGTTTAACCTGGCGGTGGAGTCCTCCATGATTTTCCTGCCCCTGCGCGCTCGCGAGCTGGGGGCATCGAATCTGGATGTGGGTCTCATCGCAGCCACGTACGGCCTGGCGTACTTCGTTTCCTCCTTCATATTCGGCAGACGTTCGGATATGCGTGGCAGGATGGTGTTCATTAGATGGGGGCTGGCTCTCTCGGCGCTGGCTTATATCACTCAAATCTTTGCCCCCACCCCTATGATTCTGCTGGCAGCCAGGGGCGTTGTGGGTTTCTGCGTCGGGGTCTCAGCGGCTGCGCTCGTGGCTTATGTCTATGAGGCTGGAGCGAAGGTGGGCAGCTTCGCCTCCTTCGGCTCGCTGGGCTGGTTTTTCGGAGCGGTGATGGCGGCAGCGACCAGAGATTTCGAAGCATTGTTCATCACCAGCACCGTAGCATCAACTCTCGCCTTTCTGCTATGTTTGACGTTTCGAGAGGAGCGGGTCAGCCGCATTAAGGTCGCTGTCATACCGGTGCGGGTAATATGGTCGAACCGCAGGATATACCTGCCATTCTTTCTGCGCCACATGGGTGCCACCGCTGTTTGGTCTATCTTCCCCCTGTACCTTTCCGGCATCGGTGCCAGCAAGCTGATGATAGCAGTCATAGACGGGATAAACATGGGCGGGCAGTTCATAGCCATGCAACTTTTGCAGAGATTCAAGCCGTCTCGCCTTTTCACCATCGGACTTGTCTCCTCGGTACTGGTATTTGCCGTCTACGGTGTAGCCACCCACTACCTGCAACTGATTCCGGTGCAGATAGTCCTTGCCATAGCCTGGTCGGGACTCTTCTTAGGGGCGTTGAACCATTTGCTGGGCAGGAACGTGGAACATGGCACCGCTGTGGGCATGCTCTACGCCACCACTTCCTTCTCGGGGGCGCTCGGACCTTTCCTGGGTGGCTCTATATCGCAGGTATGGGGCTTCCCC
This sequence comes from uncultured Dehalococcoidia bacterium, assembly GCA_964354695.1. GTDB lineage: Bacteria > Chloroflexota > Dehalococcoidia > SZUA-161 > SZUA-161 > CAYHAX01. The sequence continues at coordinate 15,244 of CAYHAX010000304.1, read as the reverse complement.
GCTGTCATGTATGTGTCCTCCGCGCTCTCTTTTGCCGGTCTTCTGGCATCTCGCGGGTTAGCTACCAAGAAGAGCCATCCTCGGAAGGAGTAGGGGCACAGCGTGCTGTGCCCGAATGTCCTGTAGGGCAGGTTTCAAACCTGCCCAATGTATTATCGGTCAGTCTAGCATACTATTTTCCCTTGCTGTATAATATTACCCAATATATCTCGCGGAGAGCGGAAAGGAAACTACAGTGGTCAGAGGTAGGAAACAGGACATGTTGAAAGCCGCCGTAGTCGGCGCAACCGGCATAGTGGGGCAGCAGTTCATAGTTGCCCTGCATAACCATCCCTGGATAAAGGCGACAACCCTCGCTGCCTCGGAGAGGTCAGCGGGGCGCAGCTATAAGGATTCGCTCACCGACCCCAAGACAGGTGCATTCAGGTGGTACTGCGACGAGCCTCCGGATTCGTCGATGATGAATATCCCGGTGCAGAACGCGAGCGAGATGGACATCTCGGACGTCGACATCGTGTTCACCGCCATAGAGTCCGACCAGGCGCAGATTCTGGAGCCCAAGTTCGCTGCTACCAAGCCTGTTATCAGTACTGCATCTGCCTTCAGATATGAGAAAGACGTGCCCATCCTGATCCCGGGCATCAACTCGGAGCACATTGCTCTTTTCAGGCAGCAGCAAAAGGAGCGTGGCTGGAAAGGCTTCATCACGCCCATACCCAACTGCACCACCACAGGCATGGCGATAACACTGAAGCCGATACACGATGCCTTCGGCATACGCATGGTCATTATGACCTCGCTTCAGGCGCTGTCAGGCGCGGGGCGCAGCCCTGGTGTGATTGGGCTGGACATACTGGATAACGTGATACCTTACATTGTAAGCGAAGAAGAGAAGGTACAGCGCGAGACCCAGAAGATACTGGGCGCCTTCTCTAAAGGTGCTATTCAGCCTGCCAAGTTTGCTGTAAGCTGCACCTGCACCCGCGTCAATGTCAGGGAAGGTCATACCGAGTCCGTCTTCGTCTCCACTGAGAAGAGATGCGAGCCTGAGGATATAGCTCGGGTGATGAGAGAATACGATGGATTCAAAGACTTCCAGCTTCCCTCAGCGCCTCAGCAGATGATAGTGGTGCGCACAGACCCCTTCCGCCCGCAGCCTCGCCTTGACCGCGACACCGACAACGGCATGGCTACGGTGGTGGGCAGGATACGGAAGGACACCGCGCTGGAGAACGGCGTGAAGTACATGCTGGTGTCCCATAACACCAAGATGGGCGCTGCCCGGGGTGCTGTGCTGGTAGCCGAGCTTCTGATTAAGAAGGGCCATATCTCGTAAACTTGCCACGGTTGCAAACAAACGACGTGGTCGTATGGGCAATTTAGGGGGCATCCGCCAGAGGCGGATGCCCCCTAGTTTCTTCATATATACGATTGTTAGTTAAAATGTAGGGGCACAAAATTTTGTGCCCCTACGCTTATGGTTAATTTTGAATTTATAAATCTTCTTCAGCAGTTGCTCTCGCGGTCGAAGGCGTCTATAAATACCTGAGGTACATCTGCGGGCTTGTGCCCGTTTATGAATTCCTGGCAGGCTTCGATGAATCTGGCGAATACCTCGAAGTCGCCGAAGGCAGCCATCCCCTCAGCCTGTCCCTGCAAGACGATGTGGATGTGGTTGCTGCTGCATTGATAGATGTCAACCTGCAAGTCCATCGCCTTCTCCTCTTTACTCTCGCCCACCTCGTCGCCTTCATTTAAACATTATCATAGTTAATATCATTACACCATAGTCATTATGGCTACTTTCAAATGGTATCTTTGGTGATGCGATAGTACTAATGGGGGTAATCTGCGGTTATATAGCCCGAAGCAGGTTGCAGCTTCCTCTGGAGAGTTTTTATCTGAGACACTTCCAGTGGTCTTTGAGGCACTTTTTGACTGACGTTATGACGCTTTCAGTCTCCGTAAACGCGAGGTCTTTCTGGTATCTTTGGGGGATTTCTACCGGCTCCTCTACATGGGTTTCAATGCCTGCAAAGCCGCATATCAACGCCAGCCAGGCGTAGGGCAGCACCTCCCTGTTGTAGCCGGAGGCAATCAGGTCTATGGCTTTGCCCTGGCAAATCTCGGACATCTCCCTGACCTTGGCTCCTATCATCCGGAAGCCCTCGATTGGCAACCCCAGATTGGTCAGTCCGTCGTTGAAATGCGGGTCTGAGCCTCCGTTCCTTATGACGATCTGGGGCTTGAATTCCTCTGCTATGGGCTGCACCAGCCTCTCGAAAACCAGTTTGTAGGAATCGTAGCCAGCAGAGGGAGGCAGGGGGATATTTACAGTGAAACCTTTGCCCTCTCCCAAGCCTGTTTCCCAGGCATAGCCGGTTCCCGGGTAGAGAGTCCTGGGGTCCTGGTGCAGGTCTATGAACAGAACCCTGGGGTCCTCGTAAAAATACTCGCAGGTGCCGTTGCCGGCATGGGCATCGGTATCCAGTATCAGCACCCTCTGTAGTTTGTGTCTTTCCAGCAGGTATCTGGCGCAGAAGGCGACATCGTTATAGAGGCAGAACCCTTCCCCGTAGTCGGGCTTGGCGTGATGCAATCCGCCGCCGAGGCAGACCGCCTTCTTGAATTCGCCTGCCTGAACTATGTCGCAGGCTTTCTTGGCTTGCCCTATTATGAGCCTGGCTGCCTCCTCCAGCTTCCCTGGCTTGTCGTCCGGTATGTTATCCCCACTGTGATAGCGGTAAATCGGTCCTCCATATTGCAGACCCAGATTGGCAGCCTTGTAGTACTCTCCGGTTACCTCGATGTACTCCCTCTGGCAAATCAGCAGCAAATCATCGTCGTTTGCCCAGTCCGCTTTTACGATGCGGTAGTTATTATCCTGGGGCAGGTGCTGCTGCAGGAATTGATGGAACTGTGTATAGCGCTCCCCGCGGAAGGGGTGTCCCGGACCGAAATCGTATTCCCTCAGTTCGTCTCGGTACAGTATAGCGATAGGCATTCCTGCTCCTTGATGTCATTCTGAGCGAAGCGAAGAATCTCAGATAACTCAAGTTGCAAATTTAATCTCCTATGCAACCCTGTTGACAAGTGTAGCAGCCCATGCCAGAATTGCAATACCGAGAAAGCCTGAGCATCTGCTGAGGGGAGGATAGAATGGAATCCTGGGAGCTTGTTTCCAACGCAGAGTTAGAGATGGTAATTCGCCTTGTCGTAGCTGCGTTCCTGGGTGCGGTCATAGGTTACGAGAGGGCGCACGCAAAAAAGCCCGCAGGCATACGCACCCATCTCCTGGTCTGTATGGGGGCAGCTTTATTTACCGTCATCTCCATTTATGCTTTCGGTGGACCGGCTGACCCTTCGCGGGTGGCTGCAGGTGTCGTGGTGGGCATCGGTTTCCTGGGGGCAGGTACAATTCTTCGTCAGGAGAGGGGTGTTGCGGGGCTAACCACGGCAGCCACCGTCTGGGCGGTGGCCGCTATAGGAGTGGCGATAGGAGCTGGACTCTACGTGGTGGCCGCGGTGGCTGCGGTTATAATCCCTATCGCATTGCGTTTTCTGCCGCATCACCATCCCGATACCGACTAGGGGGACTGTCTGGTGAAGGGGAACGCATATGAGAGAGTGCAAAATCGAGCAGAACAAAACAGACTGCAACTGCACCTATGAGCCCTGTAGCAGGAAGGGGATTTGCTGCGAGTGCCTGAGTTACCACCGAAAGTCGGGGGAGCTGCCTGCGTGCTATTTCCCCAGAGATGTGGAGATGACCTACGACCGCTCAATCGAGAGATTCATCCAGACCCGTCAGAAAAAGAAATCTTAGACTCGAATTCTCCTAGACCTCTATCAGAATCCTGTCCTTTTCCAGCTTCACCGCGTATGTTTTCAGCGCCCTCGGCTTCTTGAATATTTTAGCCACGGACGATATCGGACCCGGGAAATTCGTCCAGCGAACTACGTGCCCATCGCTGAGGTCGAACTGGGAGCCATGGCGGGGACAGGTTACAATGTTTCCTTCCAGTTTGCCTTCGGCGAGATTTGCGCCCATGTGGGGACACGTGCCCTCTATGGCATAGTATGTGTTCCCCACCCGCGCCAGGAGTATCTTGCGTCCGTCGGCAGCTACTTCCTTCATCATCCCCTCAGCCAGCTCGCCCTTCCTGCCTGCTTCCACCAATCTACCCATGCTACCCCCTATCTGGAATTCTACCTCAGCCGCTAGCGTTTCCCCTTCTTTTTCCCGGTCTCTTCATTCAGCAGGTCGCCGAACACCTCGGCGTGGTAAACCTCATGCCCCTTGATGCGGTTGAGCAGGTCTTTCAAGCCGCGGTCCTTGACCTCCCTGGCAGCGCGGTCATACTCTGCGGCTACTTCCTTCTCTATCTTGATATCAGCCTTGAGCATGTCAGCCATCTTTTTGGACTTGTCCACCTGGGTATGCTCGATGCGCGGCGTGCCTTTCCCGCTCACCATCTCCTCGGCAAGCCAGCCTAAGTGCTGCATCTCGTTTATTGCCTGGTCTTGCATCTCGTTCTTCACTTCCTCGCTGGGCGCCATATAGGAGTGCAAAAGGTACTGGATGATGACGGTGTATTCGTGCTCAATGCCCCAGTTGAGAATCTCGGCTACCCTATCCTTCTTGGGGCCCCTCAGGTCTCTGGTCTTCTCCCTCTTAACCTTGTCCACGAAGTGGGCGAACTTGCCCCGGTGTGCCATCTCATCGGAGAGTATACGCCTCAGCAGCCTCTTTATCTTGGGGTTGCCTATAGCTTTGATGTGCTCCTGATACATGGTGATGGCATCTTCCTCAGCCTTCACGTCGTCCTGCATCCAGCCGGAGGCTACCCTGCCGGCTTTGCTCATCTTGCCCCGCTTGAAGCTGGGTGCCCCCCCCATCTCTACTACAGTCTCAGCCAGCCAGTCGAGATGGCGCATCTCCTCACGAGCGATAGCCTCTATCTCGCAGGCAAGCTCGCCCTCGCCCATGGCGTAGGCGTGCGTGAGATACTGGATGATGGCTGCGTGCTCCCCTTCGATATCCTTGTTGAACAGACCGATAATATCCTTTGTCATCGCTTCCTCCTCAATCTGGGTGGCTACACTATACAAACGACTCTCTGGCCAGTCAAGGGGCAATTCCTAGGGGCGTTCAATTGAACGCCCCTAGCCTGGCTATTCTTAATCCGCCCTCACAAACTGTGCTTTGGGGGCTCCGCATACCGGGCATCTATCGGGAGCGCTGCCCTCGATGGTGGCGCCGCATATCTGACATACGTAGTAGTCCGTGGCTTTGGGCTTGCCTCCGCCTTTGATGGCATCGAGCGTCGCCTTGTAGAGCGACTCGTGCATAATCTCTACCTTGCGAGCGAAGTCGAAGGTGCGTGTCGCCTTGGGCTTCTGCTCCTTGTTCGCTTGCTCGATGAACTCGGGATACATCTTCACATGTTCTGCGTTCTCGCCGGAGATGGCTTCCTGCAGATTCTCCTGCGTTGATTTAATCCCTTCCATGACATCTAAGTGGTTGCGCGCATGGAAGGTCTCTGCCAGCGCGGCGGCGCGGAACAGTTTGGCTACCTGGGGCTGTCCCTCCTGGTCTGCCTTGCGCGCGAACGCCAGATATGTTGTACTCGCCTTACTCTCTCCAGTGAATGCCTCCTTGAGATTATCTCCGGTCTTTGCCATCCTTTCACCTCCATTTATTTTTAGCTTTCAGTCGCTGACCGCCGACTGCTGATAGCTGAGAGCTATCTCAAATTTCCTTCTCACGCCCCAGTTTCTTGAGAAGCTCTTTCCTCATGCACCGGTCCATCACCACGATAAGCCCTGCACCTCTCGCCTTGGCTGCCGCCTCCTCGTTGACAATGCCCTCCTGCATCCACGCCGCCTTGGCTCCGATAGCGATGGCTGCTTCCACCACGGGCATGACCTCCTCGGGGCGTCTGAAGATATCCACGACCTCCACAGGCGCCGGTATCGAAGCTAAATCAGGATAAGCCGTATCGCCCAGAATCTCTCCGCCTTTGGGTGTCACGGGTATTATACGGTAGCCCTCCTTCTTTAGGAAGTCCGCCACCCTGTAGCTGGGACGCTCCGGATTCGGCGAGGCTCCCACTATAGCCACCGTGCGGTACCGGGTCAACACCTTCTCTATGTCTGCGTTTATTCCTTCGTCCATCTCTTCCGCCTTTACACCGAACCAAATTACACTCAATCTAAAGCATTGCCGACATCTCTGTAAGCGACTTTTGTCTCAGTTAAGCGGTCATTGTGTTTTATAGGGCACTCCTGCGAAAGCAGGAGTCCAGGCTCCTGGATTCCCGCTTTCGCGGGAAAGACATGGCAGATGTAGGGCGGTTCTCGAACCGCCCCTATACTGAATGCTGAGCGTTGATTGCTGAAGGCTCGCCCTCATCCCACACCACCACCTCGCTCGACCACACCTGCCCAATCGCAGCCTGCAGCGTCGCCTGCCTGGGCTCGCGCACATTCAACAGTGCTTCCAGTGTGCGGTCATCGAATTTTTGTAAGAACTCGCACTGCTTGCGAAATGAGAGCAGCGTATGGCGTTCGCCACCGTATATTACATAGTCAATTTGCTGAAGGCGTGGCTCCAGGTGCTCCCGCACATGGTTACAAGCCCTGGTGAAGAAGTACTCCATCTGCTTCTCGCGGTGTCTCTCGAATCTATGAGCAGAAGAACCGCCCTGCCTGTGGCGAGAGTGCACCAAGCCTGTCCCCACCTTGCTCGACACCAGCCTTTCCCCTTGAAACACACCCACGGCATAAGCGCCCAGCCTCACCAGAATCAGGGCAACCGTGCGCTCCTGCTGCAACAGCGCACGCAACAGCTCAACATCGTAGCCGCTGGAAAACAGACCCTCCCTCACTGGAAACGGCGGAGTCACCAGACACTTTCTTTGTTCGCCCCAGAAAATAACCGCGCCTGTCCTGGAACGTGCCACAGCATCAGTGATATCAGACAGAGCCTCTTCTATACCCGCTCCCAACGGCGCCCTGAGCGTCTTCTCTGCATCTGTTGCAGGCAAATCATGTGGCACATACAGCGAAGTCGCTGCTCCCCCGGCCCCCTCTAGTTCATAGAGCAAGCGAAGCATCCTCGTCCTGTTAAAGCGTCGCTTTGTTGAAGTTAGCATGACCGTAATTCATTCCCTTATGGGCGCAAGGCTTTGCGCCCATAAGGATTCGATCACAACTCCACCACCGTCACCCCGTCCCCGCCCTCGCCCTTGCCCCCGGGGCGGTAGGACTTGACCAGCGGGTGGGAGGCAAGAAGCTCCCGCACAATCTGGCGCACCACGCCGGTGCCGAAGCCGTGGATGATGCGCACCTCTCTGAAATTGGAGACAGAGACATCGTTCAGGTAGCTGTCAAGTTCAATGCCGACCTCCTCGGCACGTTTGCCTCGCAGGTCTAGCTCGTACGACCTCATTCTGCCGCTGAGCTCTTTCTTCACCGCACGCGATACAGGCAATGCGTTCCCCGCAGGCGGCATCACCTTCTCCACTTTATCCAAACTTATCCTCAACCTCGTTTGTCCTACCTGCACCTCGAACTGCCCCTCGCTATCAGGGGGCGACAGGACATCGCCCCAGGCTTCTATGTCCTTCATCCATACCCTGTCGCCCACTGCTATCTTCTCGGCTTCGATTACCTTTTCCTCGGGCGTCTCCTTCTCTCGGACGGGCTTGGTCTGCCATCGTTCGCTCTTGAGTTGCTCGCGCACCGAGGACAGCGCCTTCTTAGCCTGCTCTATTTTTTCCTGAGATAGCGCCTTCTTCAGCTCCGCTGCTGCATCGCGAATCTGTATCTGCAGCTCAGCAGCCTCATCGGCAAGCCTCTCCCTTGTTTCTCGAATCAGGCTTTGCTCTCTCTCCTTCACCTCTCTAAGCTCGCGCTCCAGTCGTTTCCTCAGCTTCTCAGCATCGGCGGTCTCCTTCTCCAGCGTGCTGCGCAGTGACTCTATCCTCTGCTTCTCGCTCATTATGTCCTGCAGCAGCGACTCTATCTCCTGCGTGCCCTTTGATAGCATCCCTCTGGCGGTGGAGATTATCTCGGCGGGCAGCCCCAACTGCGAGGCTATGGCGAGCGCGTTGCTGCCCCCTGGTATGCCCATCGTTAAATGATATGTAGGAGCCAGCGTCACCGGGTCGAAGTCCAGCGAGGCGTTTCTCAAACCCGGCGTAGTATGGGCGAAAATCTTGAGGTCGCTGTAGTGCGTGGTAGCTACAGTCATCGTTTTCTTGGACAGAAAATGCAGCATTATGGCTCGCGCCAGCGCAGCCCCCTCGTTGGGGTCGGTGCTGGTGCCCAACTCATCCAGGAGCACCAGGCTCTTCTCTGTGGACTCGCCGATGATGCGAACGATATGACCCATGTGCGAGCCGAATGTGGAGAGCGTCTGCTCTATGCTCTGCTCGTCGCCGATATCGGCGAACACACTATCATAGACGGGTATGTAGCTTTCACTCGAAGACGGGATGGGTATCCCTGCTTGAGCCATCAGCGTTAATAGCCCGATCGTTTTGAGCGCAACTGTCTTGCCTCCCGTGTTCGGTCCCGTGATTACCAGTATGATGTAGTCCTGCCCTATCTCCACCGAGAGAGGCACAGCCTTGCCCTTGAGCAGCGGGTGCCTCGCGTTAACCAGTTTAAGCATGCCGTTCGTGGCAATCACAGGCTCGGTTGCTTTCACCCTACCTGCGTATCTCGCCTTCGCCAGTATCAAGTCCAGCTCAGCGAGAAGCTCCACATCGCGCACTATCTCGTCCTCCATAGCGCCCACCTCATCACTGAGCACGAGCAGGATTTTCTCCACCTCCCGTTTCTCCTCGATGGTGTACTCTCGCAGCGTGTTCCCCAACTCTACTGTGGTCCAGGGCTCGACGAACACCGTAGCGCCGGTGTTCGATATGTCGTGGACTATGCCCCTGATTTCCTTTCGAGAATCAGCCTTGACAGGTATGACGTACCTGCCCTCCCTTTCTGAGATGAACGCCTCTTGGATGAACCTGCGTCCTCGGGGAGACCTCATTATCGCCTCGAGGCGGTCTGTGAGTTGCTGCTTGGACTCCTTCAACTGCCGCCTCAGCTCGGAAAGCCTCGCCGAGGCTGAGTCTATTATCTCTGCGGTGGGCGTGATGCACCTGTTTATCTCGCTCTCCAGATGGGGCAGTTCCACGATGTGTTCTGCGATACTCCAGAGTTCAGGAAGCTCCTTTGCTTGCTTCTTCAAGCTGTTGCGCATGTATCTTGCTGCAGCCAGCGTGATTTGAATCTCAACGAGGCTCTGCGGCTCAAGTATTTTGCCCCTCGCTGCTGCTTTGGCAGCCTCTCGGACATCTAGCGCGCCCCTGATAGAGAACTCAGACTGTGCGGATAGCAGTTGCCTCGCTTCTGCCGATTGCTTTAATAGTTGAGAGATGAAGGTGGGACTTGCAGATGGCTGCAAGCTGAGGGCTAGCTGCTTGCTCGCCGAGAAGGAGGTATAGCCAGCCAGTATCTCTCTGACCTTGGGGAACTCCAGCATCTCCAGGCTTTTATTGTCCATCGTCGACAACTTCGGAATTAACGTTCATCGAAAGTATATCATATCCAGGGTTGCAGGGGGCACAGCGCAAGAGCAAGACATCTGAGATAGAAACATATATAATAACAATTACCAATGCGTATCCTTGTTCTCACCCAGGGACCCTATGGCGAGCGTATTGCGCGCAACCTGCGCGAGACTGCGCCTTCCGACTGGATTGTTAAAGAGCTTGCCCTCCCCAAGAGGTTGCCTGTACTCATCGAAGAGCCCGAGGAGTTCATGCCCGCAGGCGTGCCTCAGGCTGACCTCATAATCGCTGCCAGCGAGTCCCCCGGCGCTGCCCAGCTCATCTCAGAGTTCGTCAAGCGCTCCGGGGCGCGCTCTGTTATCGCCCCTATAGACAACAGCGCCTGGCTGCCTCCCGGGCTGGCAAATCAACTGAAGACCGAGCTTGCTGAGATGGGCGTCGCTGTAGCCTTCCCCAAGCCCTTCTGCAGCCTCACCGAAAGCTCCTACGGCTTCCGCCGTGCTGCCCAGCCCTATAAGGACGAAATCATATCTAAATTTGCACAACACTTCGGAGGACCCAAGCTGAAGATAAAGGTGAATCCCGAGACCATGCTGATAGAGCGTGTCGAGGTGTTGAGGAACTCAGCCTGCGGCGCAGTGGCTCATGCTGCGAAGGGGATGGTCGGACTTCACGCAGATGAGGCGGATGTCAAAGCGGGGCTTATCCTGCACCACTACCCCTGTCTCTGCTCCATGAACCAGGAGTGGCTCGACGACAGGCTTTACGATACCCTGATGCACGCCAGCGGCTATATCATGAACGATGAGGTGGCTGGGCAGGTGAAGCCCTATAAGACGCCTCCTCTGTATCTCAGCCCTGGCGAGCGCGTTGAGGACTAGGTAAAATGGGGCAGCCGAGGCGTTAGCCGCGGCTGCCCCCTACCACCCAGCAAGCCACCCCCACCCGAGTTAACTCAATTAGGCAGTTTCCTTCTATTATGACCGGTCAGAACAAGCTCCCTTGCTCTCACCGGCGGTAATTCATTGATTTCTATTCTTGATTTGAGGTCATGGGTGTAGCCGCACTGGAGGCACTGCTCGTACCAGCCATTCATATCATCGTCTACGAAAATATCGCCACCGCATTTGGGACACGCCTTGAATCTCCACATGGCGGCATCACCTCCCCTCTTGAACCCCTTTTTCTTCCCCATCGCCCCTACCCCTCACCACTTCAGAGACAGTCTACCCCCGAAAGTGCTGCCTGTATGTGACTTTCGTCACAGGCTGAAATTTGTTATCCTATCCCCAGGAGGCATGAAGAATTCAGGGGGTGATTAAAGATGAAACTGTTGAGATGGCAGATTCTACTGGGGCTGGCTCTGCTCTTGTTATCGGCTCTCCTTTATCTTATGCACTACGCTATTTTCGAGGATGCCCACCACATCTATATCTATCTGCTGGGCGACATAGCCTTCCTCCCCGTCGAGGTCTTGCTGGTCACTATCATCATCCAGCAGTTGCTGACCTACAGGGAGAAAAAGGCTACGCTGGAGAAGATGAACATGGTCATAGGCAGCTTCTTCAGCGCGGTTGGCACTAGGCTGCTGACCTATTTCTCTGACCTCGACCCCGAGTTGGAGAACATCAGGAAATATCTGATAGTCACTAACAACTGGTCTGATGAGGAGTTCACCAGCGTGAGCAAGCTTCTGAGGAATTACGACTATAATGTTGAGATTAAAAGGGTTGACCTTGAAGGGTTGCGCACTTCTCTTATTAGTGAGAGAGATTTCCTGCTGAGGCTGCTGGAGAACCCTACTTTGCTGGAGCACGAGCCATTTACCGAGCTCCTCAGGTCAGTTTTCCACCTGACCGAGGAATTGGAAATGAGGGAGCAGGTTACGCAGTTGTCCGACAAAGACTACGAACATATCTCCAACGATATAAAGAGGGCTTACACCTTGCTGGTGCAGCGGTGGCTGAGCTATGTGAAATACCTAAAGGACAACTATCCCTATTTCTTTTCCCTGGTCATGAGGACCAATCCCTTCGACCAGACAGCTTCGCCGTTTGTGCGATGAGTTTTTTTAGAACAGACATCTTTGTTAAATCAGCTCTTGTATCTCACTGCTCAGTTTGGCGAGGAAACTAATCATGTTGGTGAATATGGAGGTTATGGTGTCTGTCACAGGTATCGGGGTTGTGGTTGCCACGTTGGCTTGCTCGTTTGCCCACCTGTCTACCAGTTGTCCGAACAGTTGAACGCTATCAATGATAGCTTTAGCCAGATTGTCCATGTTGCTCCCCTCTCCCGCCTGGAATTCCCATAATCCATTGTGCCTGTGGGGAGGGGAGTATCACAATCCCGCTTATGTACCTTTTCTGACGTACTTATGAGGGAAAACCCCTACTACTTTTGTTATTCTCCAGTGCGTCTATGGATGCTATACAAGCGGGCTTTTAGCTTGGGGTACGCTCATCACTCTGCTTCTGGAGAGGCTGTTTCCTTTATCTTGGCTCTGCCGCGCAGACGGGAGAGCGCAAGCTTGACCAGCAGCACAGTCCCGCTGAGCAGGATAATGGTGGCTCCAGAGGCGAGGTCGAGTTCGTAGGATAGCCATAAGCCAGCGAAGGTGAGAACTACGCCGAAAACTATGGAGAGGAGCATCATCTTCTTCAGGTCGTTAGTGAATTGCCTTGCCAGCGCCGCAGGTATGGTGAGCAGCGCGATAACGAGGATGATGCCCACCACCCTTATCAGCACGACAACCGTTAGCGCCACCATGCACAGCATGAGCAGATACAGCGCCTCCACTGGCACCCCCGTTACCGTGCCGAACTCCTCGTCAAAGGAAACAGCCAGGAACTCCTTGTAAAGGGCTGCTACTATGGCGACGATGACAGCATCTAGAATCAGCATCAGGATAATGTCGGAGAAGGGCACCGCCAGGATATTCCCGAAAAGATAGCTGAACAAATCAGGCGCGTAGCCCGGCGTCAAGCCGATGAAGATAATGCCGATAGCCATCCCCATCGCCCAAAGGATGCCGATGGCGGTATCTTCCGGTAGCTTTGTCCTCTTGATGACCAGCCCCATGCCCAGGGCTGAGGCTATGGTGAAGAACAATGCCCCGAGGACGGGACTTATCCCTACAAAGTAGCCCAGCCCGATGCCTCCGAAAGAGCTGTGAGATATCGCCCCGCTTACAGAGACCATCTTCTTCACCACTACGTATGTCCCGATGATGCCGCAGGCTATGGCAGCCAGCGCCCCAGCTATCAGGGCGTTCCTCATGAACTCGTATTGCAGCGCATCCAGCATTTTAAGCGTGCTCCTTCAGCACGCGGTGGGGTACGAAGCCATGTGCTATCATCTGCACCGGACACTTATAGGTAGCCTCCAGTATCTCAGGTGTCAGTTCCTTCGAGCCGTGATAATGCAACTGTCGGTTGAGGCAGGCGATTTTGTCCACATAGATGGAGATGGCGCTGATGTCGTGTGATACCAGCACTATCGCCATCTGCTGTTTCAATCTCTCCAGTATCTCGTAGAACTCGGTTTGCATGGCTGGGTCAACGCTGGCAGTGGGCTCATCGAGGAGCAGCAGCTTGGGCTCGGAAACCAGCGCCCTTGCTATGAATACCCTCTGCAGTTCTCCTCCCGAGAGTTTACCCAATTGACGGCTTTTGTAATCGAGCATGCCCACGGTTTGCAGGGCATTCTGTGTCGCCTTCTTATCCTCGCTGCTGTACCTTCGGAAAAGCCCGGCTTTCCCGAATCTTCCCATCAACACTGCCTCCCACACGCTTATGGGGAATTCGCGGTCGAAGAGGTTGTGCTGGGGCACGTAGCCGATTTTGCTGCGGCTCTTCTCCGGCGGCTTGCCCAGAATGGAGACCTTGCCCTGGGTGGGCGTGACCAGACCCAAAATGACCTTGAGCAGCGTAGTCTTGCCACCTCCGTTGGGACCTATGATGCCCAGGAAATCGTCTTGCTCTATGGGCAGGTTGATTGCCTCGAGGATGGGCACTCCATTGTACTGCACCCACACATCTTCCAGCTTCACCACATCTTTACCTGGCATTGTCACTCCATCGCCTCAACCATTTCATTCGACACTATTTGCAAATTCGATATGTAGTCCTTGGCTAACTGGTCTATAGATACCACATTGCCGCCTATCTCGTGGGCTATGACCTCTGCCATCTGCGGATTGAACTGAGGTGAGGCGAAGATAATCTTTATATTGCGGCTCTTTGCCTCCTCTATGATTTGAGAGACATCCTGGGCGCTGGGCTCCTTGCCGCCTATCTCTATCGGTATCTGCTCCAGATTGTAGTCTCGGGCGAAATAACCCCAGGAGGGGTGGAACACAATGAATGCCCTGTTCTGCACGTTTTCCAGCTTAACCTTTATCTCCTCGTCCAGAGAATCCAGCTTTTCTAAATAGGTATCTCTGTTTCGCTCGTAGTAGGTTTTGTTATTAGGGTCGATTTGAACCAGTCCATCACAGATATTTTGAACCATGATTTCAGCGTTCGCTGGAGAGAGCCAGATGTGCGGGTCGTCGCCTGGTTCGTCTGGGTCAACGCTGCCAATCAGTTCGATGCCTTCGCTGCAATCTACGATGAGCATGTTCTTATTGACGTCTTTAATCTTGTCCATGTAGGCAAGCTCGAACTCCACGCCCGAGCCCACCTTGGCATACATCCTGGCTTTGGCTACCTCTGTCATCTGGCTCGGCGTCAGCTCGGTGGTATGAGGGCTTGTTCCTGGTGGAACCATCACGGTGACATTTATCCTGTCCCCGCCTATGCTCTCTGCAAACTCAGCCTGAGGCAATATGGTTACTGCTACGCCTATCTTGTCGCTGGCGTTCCCCTCCTCTCCACAGGATATGGAAGCTGCCGCCAGCGCCAAAACTAGCGCCAGCGCCAGAAAGGTTGAAGTAAGTTTGATGAACCTACTTGTCATCTCTTATCCTCTTGCGGCAGTCACGGCAGCGACCCGTGAACTCAAGGAGGTGCCCCTCAATATCGAAGCTGGTCTCCTTGGACAGCCTTTGCTCCAGCTTGCTCAGGTCGCAGTCGGTGAAGTCTTCCACCGCTCCGCAATCGGAGCAAATCAGGTGGTGGTGGTGCTCTGAGGGTCTTCTCATTAAGTAGCTTCGGCAGTTGCCGCCGGCATGAACCTCGCAGATTAGCCCGAGGTCGGCGAGTATATCGAGAGTGCGATAAACGGTTACCAGCCCGACCTTGGGATGTTCATGGTGAATTTTTTCGTAGATGGCAGCAGGGGTGAGATGGTCACGGCTCAGAGAAATTACATTCAGCACAGCTCGCCGTTGCGGCGTGATTTTATAGCCGTGCTGTTTCAGGATGGAGGCTATCTTGTTTCTGGTGAACACCATTTTGACTGGCAGATGAAAACAATTTTCAATTGCTAGCGTAGCACGAGTGTTTTCGCTTGTCAATATGGTTGTAGCGGCGCAAAGCTAGCTTGTCTCATAAATCACTTACTTGAAGCTGCGACTGGCGCTATGCTAGCTTCGAGGCGGTGGGTTTTGAGACAGCCTTAGCCCTGCACCCCTACGTTTCTCTCTTAAGGGATGTTATAATCATCCTGATAGGTGGGTTTTCTAAAAAACTTGGCGTCTTGGAGCTCGGCGAGTGCAGAGGGGT
>CAYHAX010000303.1:0-3290 GCA_964354695.1 uncultured Dehalococcoidia bacterium | reverse complement strand
GAAGTGTCCGCATTTTCCTTGGGATTGCGCAGGTCGATTTCGCGGTGCGAAGTATTAAAATCGCCGGTCAGCACGATGTGCTCGCCGGCGGCGTGCCAATCGTCGCACAGATCCAGGAGTGCGGCATAAAAGCGCAACTTATAATCCAGGCGCTCGTGGTCGCGCTGCCCATTCGGGAAATAGATGTTGAACAACCAGAAACCGGGGTACTGAAGCGCGACCAAGCGACCCTCCCCATCGAATTCATCCACCCCAAGACCGGTGCGCATCTGCAGCGGCTCTGAAAGTGAAAAAGTGACCACGCCGCTGTATCCGGGGCGCAGGGCTGGATTCCAAACGGCACGATAATCCTGCAGAGCGGAAAGGGCGCCCTCCCCCAACTGGTCGGGGCGGGCTTTGATCTCCTGCAAGCAGATCGTGTCTGGGTTTAGCGCGAGGAGCTGGTCCAGGCTGCCTTTGCCCAACACAGCTCGCAGACCGTTAACATTCCAGGTGGTTACCTTCATTGCGATTCTCCCAATCCAACGAAAACGGAGGGGGCGCGATTCGTGAGCAGGCGAAGAAAGATATATGCTAAAATCCAGGTAACTGCTCAGGCAGGTAAGTGTTTCCGTGCCTGAAGAATAGGAGGAACAAAAGGCGATCCTGTCAAAGCCATTTGGAGCACATCCAATACTCGCTGCTCATTTTTGCGAGCGGTAGAGATGTAACTGCGGATGCGGCAAAAGACTTCGGCGCCGCCTTCTGAACGAAAACACCCAGAGATTTTCTGCTTCAGCTTGACCATGCGGAGATCGCGTTCCGCCTGGTTGTTATCAAACGGCACCTTAAAATCACACATAAAAGCCAGCGTTTCGGTTTTGCGAGACTTGAGATGATCCA
This sequence comes from uncultured Dehalococcoidia bacterium, assembly GCA_964354695.1. GTDB lineage: Bacteria > Chloroflexota > Dehalococcoidia > SZUA-161 > SZUA-161 > CAYHAX01. Next base: position 2,408 of record CAYHAX010000303.1, on the reverse strand, counting down.
GCAGGTTCTTAACCGGATGTTGTTTTGGCTTGCCTCGTTTCTTTGGCAAGGGTTCTGCCGGTTCCAATACCGGGCATGTTTGCAGGCCAGCCTCAATGATGGCATCGTAGCGGGTTTCAAAGTCAATCACCTGGGTTGGCGATAGGCTTTGTTGTTCCGGTGGCGCTTCTTCCACTGCAAACTTGATTTCGAGCAACAGATCGATCATCTTGGCCGCCCAGTTTTGCTGATATTGGTCTCGAACGAAGATCAAATCTCGCAAATGATGGGCATTACACAACGCATTGAGAATATCTTCGTACTGGAAGTACGAACGATAGTTGTCATGCATCGCCTTGCCCTTGAATACTGGGAAGATGCCAATCGCATCCAGCGCTTCGCCGCCACGTTTCCGGTGAGGCGCATAATACGTCAAGAGAGCGGTACAGACGACATGCAGCCACCACAGCTTGCCGCCAATGCGACTGCCGGTTTCATCGAAATGCCCCGTGTCGTTGGTATTGGTCAGTTCAGCCTTGATGAGTTGGTAGACCGGTTCTACTTGCTGGGCTGTTTCATGGCAGGCTTCTACAATTGTCCCTTCGCTCACCGTCTGGCCGTACAAGTCTCCCAGGATTTCTGTAGTTCGCTCCAAGGGAACAAAGTGATACTGGTGGAAGTACACCATTTGCGCTTTGATCCGTTCACCGTACTGCACGGGCTGACTAGCCCCGGCTGGAAATTCACCAACCGTGATGCGATGGCATTCTGGACAGGCTTTGATCTCTGCCTGATGTTCCGTTATTTCCACTTTCACCGGCGGTACGTCAAATACCTGGCGCCTCTCGCAATCCTGCACTTCCACTTCTTCCAGGTTCGCCTGGCAGTGACGGCAGCGCTTCACTCGATGTACTTGCACGTGGTCGGGCTTCTCTACTGCCTTGAGCGTGCTTCCTGGATGCCCGGCCTGCCCACCGCTTTTCTTGCCACTTTTCTGCCGTAGACTCTTTGGCTTCTTCTTCAGCCCATCGCTCGATGGCGGTTTGCTGCTATTGCCACTGTTCTTGGCGATCTGATCTTCCAGCTTTTGGAGCCGTCCTGCTATCTTGCTAAATGTCTCATAGAATAGCTTGACTACAGCATCTTCGCCTTCACGATATGCTCCCCGTATCTCTCCTTCGCTCGGTATTCGCAGCGGTTCCATGCCTATATTGTGCTCGGCTTTTATGTTTTTGACAATGTTAAAGTTCATTCAATTCAGGCTTGCTATGCCTGAGCAGTTACCAATAAAAAATCAACCTTGCTCACAGATGATCACGAGGAGATCGCATGAACAAAAAAACCGTCTACACCCTGCTGGCTGTGGCAGTCTGCGCCAGCCTGGTATTCACCCTGGCAGCCGGGCCATTCGCCAGCGCGCCCGCCAAAGCCGAATCTCCGGAGGTCTGGTACGGCGCCTGGCAGGCCAGTCCCGACCTGGACACTTCCCTGCTGGGCTGCGCCGCCGGCGATGGCTTTGCCCGCTACACCGGTGTGTATAACAGCGCCAACAACCGCATCTACTTCCTGGGCGGGCGCTGTGAGAACAACAACACCACCGGCGCAGTCTTCTACTTCGATCTGAATACCCGCTCCTACACTGTCACCGGCGCGGTCATGCAAACCCCGGTGTCCAACTACCAGGTGGTAAATGTGCCAGACGACGGCACCGGCAATGGACAGGGTTTTTATCTGGTCGGCGGGCGCACCAACACCGGCGCCCAGACCAGCGCCGTCCAGGTCTACTATCCGGGCAACAACACCGTCGCCACTATTGCCACCGACCCTTATCCCCCGAGCGGCGGGGCGACGCGCTCGCCGGGTGGTGTAGTGTATACCAACGGCAAGATCTACGCCTTCGGCGGTTTTGACGGCACAATCATGTACAACGAGACCTTCGTCTACGACCCTGCTGCGGCTGCTGGCAGCCGCTGGACGAACCTCAATACCAACCTGCCCACCCTGCGCAGCTATATCGGCGCGGTCACGGTTGGCAACTTGATCTATGCCATGGGCGGCGACGAGTTCATCGCTGGCTCCCTGACGCCCATTACCGACACCCTGGTGCTGTACGTGACCAACCCTGGCGCTGGCTGGCTGGATGCCCCCGTGACAGACATGCCCCAAGCCAACGGCGACGCGCCTGCAATCTATGTTAATGAAGGCTACCTGGGCGGCGCCAACGGCGGCATCTTCGTCATCGGCGGTTACTGGCCTTCCCCCGGACCTTATCGCTGGGTCTTCCGCTATGATATCGCCACCGACACCTGGGAAAGCTTCCCCGATCTGACGGTGCCCGATCCCGCCACGGGGCGGCGCAACCAGGCTGCCGTCTACGTGCCAGCGCCCTCCTCCGAAGGGCTCGGTAATGGCGTGCCCGGTTTGTGGAC
>CAYHAX010000302.1:0-4559 GCA_964354695.1 uncultured Dehalococcoidia bacterium | reverse complement strand
ATATGTGGCGCAAAATGGCTGATTTGGGCTGGATGGGGCTTGTGCTCCCTGAAAAATACGGCGGACAGGGGATGGGTTTTATGGACCTCATCATCCTGCTCCAGGAGATGGGACGCAACATAGTGCCCGGACCCTTCTTCTGCACCGTAGTTCTGGGCAGCCTGCCTATTCTGAACGCGGGCTCCGAGGAGCAGAAAAATGAGTTCCTTCCCAAGATAGCCAAAGGCGAGCTGGTTATGACCCTGGCTTTCACCGAGCCCAGTGCAAGATATGATGCCGCTGGCGTGCACACAAAAGCAGAAACACACGGCGACACCTTCGTCATAAACGGCACCAAACTCTTTGTGGAGAACGCCCACATAGCCAACTACATCATCTGCGCCACCAGAACCAGGAAAGGTGATGCCCCAGAAGACGGCATCACCCTGTTTATTGTTGATGCCAAGAGCCAGGGCATCAAGTGCGAGGTGATGCCAACTATTGGCGCCGACAAGCTTTGCGAAGTTGTTTTCGATAATGTAAAAGTCCCCAAGAAGAACATGCTGGGCAAACTCCATGGAGGCTGGCACATCCTGTCCAAGGCATTGGAGCAAGCCACCATAGCCAAATGTGCAGAGATGGTCGGCGGCGAAGAGGCAGCCATGGAGATGACCCTCGCTTATGTCAAGGAGAGGGTACAGTACGGCAAGCCTATCGGCAGCTTCCAGGTCATCCAGCACTACTGCGCCAATATGTGGATGAATGTAGAGACCAGCCGAGACATCCTTTACAAGGCTGCCTGGAGCGTTGCCGAAGGGCTTCCCACCAGTGACACTGAAGTCGCAGTGGCTAAGGGGTGGATCAACGAAGCCTACAAGTTCGTCACAGAGAGGGCACTGCAGTGCCACGGCGCTATCGGCACCACCAGAGACCATGATATAGGGCTTTACTATCGTAGAGCGAAGTCAGGAGAGCTTGCCTTCGGTGATACCGACTTCTACAAAGAAGTGGTCGCTCAGAAACTAGGGCTCTAACCCTTAATATTCAAATTCAGCGAAAGGTAAATGCTATGGACTTTAAGTTTACTGCCCAACAGGAAGCCTTCAGACAAGAGGTTCGTGAGTTTCTACGCAAGGAGCTAGGTCCTGATTGGAAAGGCGGAAAAACACAAGAGATGTTCAGTCCCGAGTTCAGCCGCAAGCTGGGCAAGAAGGGCTGTATAGGTATAGGATGGCCAAAAGAGTATGGGGGGGGCGGCCGTCCCCATATGGACCAGCTAATCTTCGGCGAAGAGATGCTGTATGGCAGGGCGCCGGCAGCCGCTCACATCCTAGCGCAGAACATGGTAGGACCTACCCTCATCAATGTCGGAAGCGAAGAGCATAAGAAAAAGTTCCTGCCCATGATTTTAAGCGGAGAGGTCGTGTTTTGCCTGGCCTATACCGAGCCTCAAGCGGGCTCCGACCTAGCATCTTTACAGACCAACGCCGTGGCAGATGGCGATTATTTCAGATTAAACGGACAAAAGACCTTCATCAGCTTCGCCGGTGAGGCTCACTACGGCTGGATCGGAGTTAGAACCGACCCCAATGCCCCCAAGAAACACAGGGGTATCAGCATCTTCATTATCGACATGAAAACCCCCGGTGTAACCACCAGAGAGCTTCATACCATGTTCGACCACACGTTGTACGAAGTCTTCTTCGACGATGCAAAAGTTCACAAGAGCTGCGTGGTAGGACAACTAAACCAGGGCTGGTACTATATTACCCAGGCTCTCGACCACGAAAGGGTTTTCATGGCAGCCACCATAGCAGGCTACCAGCGCATATTCGATGAGATAGTAGAATATGCCAAAGTAACAAAACGCAATGGTATACCCCTTAGCAAAGACCCCGTCATCCAGCAAAAGCTGACTGAGATGGCAATAGAACTTCATGTCGGACGCTTATTAGGCTATCGTCTCGCCTGGCTCCTCGAGAAAGGCATTGTCCCATTTTCCGAGGCGTCTATCTCCAAAGTCTTCACCAGTGAACTTGAGAAACGCCTGGGTAATCTAGGCATGCAAGTACTCGGCTTATACGGTCAATTGCAACAGGGCACTCCTCGCTACGCCCCATATGATGGGTACCTGGAGTGGGAATACAGATTCTCGCCCATGCAGGCTGTCGGCGGCGGCGCAAATGAAATTCAGCGCATCATCATCGCCATAGCCGGGCTTGGTCTACCCAGATAGACCAAAACATTAAGGCGTCAGAGGTATCTACCAAAACTGTAGGGGCGTCCGCCAGTGGCGGACTGTGCGCCCTTGTCCTCCAAGACTGGGGGGTTCAGGGGATTGAAAAGCCCAACGAATTCACCAGAATTCGGGGACGTGCCTGAAGAAAGGAGGAGGATATGCTAATCGATGCCCATTATCACCTGGTGGCTAGAGAATGGTACCCGGAGGGCTGGTGGAAAACCGTTGTCTCCATGTATACCAACGGGATGAAGGCGCTGGGCATGGAGATGCCCCCCGAGATGGTAATGGATACCTTGATACCCTCTCTGTGGGACCCGGAGGGAGAAGCACTAATCAACGATATGACCGCCAACGGCATAGATAAAACTGTCATCCTCCCCATGGACTACTGGTTCCTCTACGGAGAGCATTTGGTACCCCTAGACAAGCAGCTCAAAGCCTACACCGCGCTTCAAAAAAAACACCCCGATAAGATAATCGCCTTCGCTACCATTGACCCCCGCAGACCCAACGCCGAGGTCATAGCAGAACGCGCCATAAAGGATTGGGGGTTCAAAGGGCTCAACCTCTATCCTCAAACCGGTTTCTTTGTTAACGAGCCTAAAACACGCCGAGTTCTCGACAAGATTTACGACCTGGGCGTGCCCCTTACCTGCCATACCGGGCAACAGGGACCAGCACCCTTCCGCGCCAAGTTCGGCGACCCCATACACCTCGATGATATTGCTGTGGATTATCCCAACATGACCATAATCGCCGGACACATGGCTTTCGGCTGGCACGAGCAGCTCTTCTATGGATTCGGGCTCAAATACAATGTAGCCGCAGACATCTCCGCATGGCAGGATGTGGCAAGAATCAACTTCCGCAAGTTCTGCACCGTTCTCAGACAAGCCTTAGACCGCCTCGGCAAAGACCGTGTCCTCTTTGGCACCGACAACCCCTTCGTGTCTGCCCTCATGTCCACCAAAGACTATGCAGACCTGATCAAAGGGTTGCCTCAAAATGCACCCGAGGGAATAACCTTCACCGAGGACGAGGTCAATGCCATGCTGGGCGACAACGCCGTCAGGATATTCTCAATAAAGAGCTGAAAACTGAGGTGACAAAATGAGCCTGAAGGACTTGAAGGATAAATGTGCCATCGTCGGGGCGAGCATGACCAAGCTCGCCAAGAAGAACCCCGACAAGAGCACCATGGGCTTCGCACTCGAAGCCTGCAAGATGGCAATTGAGGATGCCGGGCTAGCTAAGGACGACGTGGATGGTCTTTTATTTACGCATCCATCACAGCAAGGCGAGCGCCACGGCTTCTCCGGAAGGGTGGCTGACCTTTTGGGGATTACATCTAATTTCAATGCCACGGTGGACTGCGGCGGCGCTACACCTATAGTCCTGGTACAGATAGCTGCCATGGCTATCAACGCCGGGATGTGCAAAAATGTGGTCTGCTGCTATGGATGGCAAAACAACCCTATAGATATCCCTCCCAGCCTGCCACCTAACTTCGAGTTCACCCTGACTTACGGAGAAGTCGCAGCAACGCCGTTCCTGGCTCAGATAACCCGCAGGCACATGAACGACTTCGGCACCACCAGCAAACAACTGGGAACAGTGGCTGTAACCTGCAGAAAGCACGCCTGCATGAACCCAAACGCCCAGAGTTATGGTAAACCCATCACCCTTGAAGACCATCAGAAATCACGCTGGATTTCAGAGCCATTGCGCGCGCTGGATTGCTGCCCCTGGACCGATGGCGGTGGCGCGGTGGTGGTAACCTCAGCGGAGAGGGCAAAGAATCTAAAGAAACGCCCCGTCTATATCAGTGGCTGGGGGCAGGCTCACGGTGCACCGCTCCTGCGCCCCTGGCGCAATCCCAATATCTCCGATTGGACAATCTGGAAGGGTGCCAGCGATACCGCCTTCAAAATGGCTGGGGTTGCCCGCAAGGACATAGACGTCGCCCAGCTTTACGATGCCTTCACCATAGTGTTTCTGGTACAACTCGAGTCCAGCGGTTTTTGCAAGACAGGGGAGAGCGGTCCCTTCGTAGAGAGTGGCAAGATAAATCTTGGTGCAGAGCTTCCCTGCAACACCGCCGGTGGGTTGCTTTCCGAGGGACACACTATGGGCATAGGGCACATAGTGGAAGCAGTGCGCCAGCTCAGAGGAGAATGTGGAGAGAGGCAGGTGAAGAATGCGGAGATTGCCCTCGCCACCGGATTCGGCGGCGTGGTCAATGAGTACCCACCCACCTTCAGTTGCTCCGCATTAATCCTGAGGAGGTAATTATATGACGACAGAATTCAAGCTGCCCAAGCCGCTTCCTTCGCCAACC
>CAYHAX010000301.1:0-3143 GCA_964354695.1 uncultured Dehalococcoidia bacterium | reverse complement strand
GAAAGCCGATAACACCTGAAGTCGATGCGCTAACCCGCAAGGGAGGCAGTCGCCCAGGGTGGGATTGGTAATTGGGACGAAGTCGTAACAAGGTAGTCGTAGCGGAAGCTGCGGCTGGATCACCTCCTTTCTAGGGAGTCGCGAGGCTTTAAGCCTCAAGAATCCTAGGTCGGTCGATGGAGGCAACTCCATCGTGGCATGACAAGATAAAAACTCTCCTTCCACTATCCAGCGGTTAAGGTGCCTTTTTATAGCTGCCAGCTATCAGCATTCAGATTCAGTGGTCAGTAAACAAAAATAGGGGCGTCCGCCATCGGCGGACGCCCCTATTTCGTCTATATAACCTGACCGATACCCTCAGGTCAGAATCTCAATCTTCTTTATGCGGCACTCCTTCCCGCGTTTGACGGTTATCTCTCCAGAATTGCACCGGGGACACTTAAAAACCGGGGTTACATAGTGGGACAGGGGGTCGTCCCTGGTCTCCATGGTGCCCGTATAGCCGCATGAAGCGCAAACTATCTCCGGCTTCGTCACCTCTATCTTTATCTGCGCCTCGCTGGCTGGGGTCTTGTCAAAGGCAAGCTGCAGCCAGAACTCCACCTGGTCCGGGTTGAGCAGCGAAAGCTCGCCTATCTCCAGCTCCACCAGCAACACCTTCTTAGCCTCTTGCTTCTCGGATTCCTTGAGTACCACATCGGCTATAGCATGCGATATAGATACTTCGTGCAAACTTATGCCTTCTAGTTTCAGGCGGGTTTGAAACCCGCCCCTACAGAATTGCCGAGATGAGGTTACAATCCCAGCGCCTGCGCCACCTCAGCTATCCCTTTTCCCTTGACGCAGTTCGTACGCACCACCTTCATGGCTGGCTTCAGCCCATACAACTGCTTCTCGAACTGGGACGGGTCGATGCCCGTAGCTTTGGCGAGGTCGACCTTGTTTATCGCCACCACGTCCGCATCCATGAAAGAGAACGGGTGCTTGAGTACCACATAGGGTCCCTCCGTGAGCGAGAGCACCACTATACGCTTATGAGACCCCAGGGGGAAATCGGCAGGGCAGATGATATTACCCACATTCTCGATGAGAAGCAGATTCACCTTCTTCAGGTTCAACTCCTTCAGCGCCTTCCTCACCAGATGGGCATCGAGATGGCATTCCTTGCCTGTGTTTATCTCCAGAACCTCGGCACCCGCCGATTTTATGCGTTCGGCATCTATAGTAGTGGTCGTATCGCCCGCCAGGGCTGCTATGCGGTATTTGGACGTCAAATGCTTCACCAGTTGTTCCACCAGCGCGGTCTTCCCCGAGCCCACCGAGCCCATGATATCGATTGCCAGGATCTTATGCTTATCCAGGAACTTCTTGTTCTCCTCCGCCAGCTCCCGATTCTTGCGCAGAAAGTCCTCATCAAGCTCGATATCGAAAACCTCTCCCTTGTCAGGTCGGATAATCTTCAAGCCGCTCCTTTCCAATAAAGGCAGTGTTGCGATTACTATTATAACAGAATAATACGCTGTAAGAAGCTAAACCCCACATGGCATTGCGATTAGTCTGTGGCGGACGACTAAGCAATCTCAGTCGTTGGAGAGGCAATGCTGTTGATTAGAGCAGCTATCCCATGCTATAATTTAGCAAGCCCGAAAGGGCTCCAAAACCTCGTGGTGCAACTGTTGGGGCGGGTAGCTCAGTTGGCTAGAGCACTACTCTGATAAAGTAGGGGTCGAAGGTTCGAATCCTTCTCCGCCCACCATCATCCCCACAGAAGAAGAGAACTGCTGCGCCTTCGTCCCGGTGTAGATATCAGTGAACGGCTGTGGGCGGCAAAACCATTAAATGGTCACCGGCTTGCCGGGTTCTGGTCTCAGCTTCCACACTGCTGCGTTTGGGGAAACGCTCCCTGACGGAATATACCAGGTCCTCCCAGAACTCTACTGAAAGCAACCAGATATAGGCTATCGACGTTATTGCTCTGCTCATGTTGATTACCTTTCCCGCTCTTATACCTCGTCTGAAGGGGTGGGCATCGGTTCGAGAGCCTCTGTGGGCTGGTCTGACGGCGACTGGCTCGGCTCACGCCTCAGATACTCACCCATCACCAGGATAACGCAAAGCGCCGACACCGGACACCCTTCGCTGCAATACTTGGCATAGTATCGGTGCATCTGCCCCAGGCAGTCGGGGCTAATAACTTGCTTCACCATTCTTCTGGTCAATTCAGCTCAGCCCGCCCTTGCCAACTATTTTATGGACTAACGGACTATCATTAAGATAACTTTGAATCTGACTGATGTTGTTAGTCCATATTAACTTTGAAAAAGCACGGACTGTTTGTACCACTTTTCTCGGACTTTGTCAAGCCCTCTCCGAAAAACAATATTTGTTATTTCTGTCAGCTATTGACATATTATGGCATGTTATAAAGGAGAGGTCCCTGCAAGTTGACAGGCAAAATCTACCCGAGCAAACGAAAATGGTTTGAGGAGGATTAGGAGCTCGAAATCTAAAAGGGGTTAAAAAGTCGGGGAGACAGGATTTGAACCTGCGACCCCTTGCACCCCATGCAAGTGCGCTACCAGACTGCGCTACTCCCCGATTCTAATACATAAAAAGAAGGCTCTACTGCCTAAACAAATATAAGCACCCCAGCCCCTTTTGTCAAATACAAACACGAACTTCCAAATCCTAAACCCTAATTCCTAATTCCCGTGTCACCAGTCTCAAATAAGGTGGTGTGTTTATCCCGTTCGCCCTCGCAGCCCGTCATGTCATTCCTGCCTCGAGCAGGAATCCAGGTGCCCCACATTTTTCATTTTGATTTCTGCATTTTGCAATTCCAGTTGCCCTGTCCCCGCTGAAAGCTGATACCTGACGGCTGACAGTTTAGTTGTTCTAGCCCTCCCGTCTCACTATCTCCCTGGCTGCTACGATGCCCGATGCCGCAGCCTGGATCAAGCCGCGCCTCACCCCAGCGCCATCGCCGATGGCGAACAGGTTGAGTATCTCGGTCTCCAGATTCTCGGTCAGCTCGATGCGGGACGAGTAGAACTTGACCTCGACGCCGTAAAGGAGGGTGTCAGGAGAGGTAACGCCCGGCGCCAGCTTGTCCATAGTTGTCAGCATCTCGCTGATGCCTTTGA